>CBDUBB010000014.1:0-17933 GCA_965365265.1 uncultured Flavobacteriaceae bacterium | reverse complement strand
CACAGGCTCATGAGGTCTGCGGCAACGGCAACCTTCATATCGAGGGCATGTGCTTTTGTGATGAAGTCGGAATAATCCTGGATCGCGCCTCCCATACCGGGGTATTGAAGAAGGGCTCCATAGAAGGTATTATCTATTTCGGCTGCAAGCGGGTCTCCCACGACCAGTTCGATCCCCAGGGGTTGGGAGCGCGTTTCCAGCAACGCGAGGTTTTGGGGCAAAACGTCCCGGCAGACGAAGAATTTCAGACAGTCCCTTTTTTTCTGATCCCGGCTGCGGAGATCAAATAACATGGTCATGGCCTCTGCAGCGGCAGTGCTTTCATCCAACAGGGAGGCATTGGCGAGTTCCATACCTGTAAGGTCGCTTACCATGGTCTGGAAATTCAGCAGTGCCTCAAGACGGCCCTGGGCAATCTCAGCCTGGTAGGGGGTATAGGCCGTATACCAGCCCGGGTTTTCAAGGATATTTCGTTTGATGACGGATGGGGTAATGCAGGGGTGATACCCCATTCCGATGTATGTTTTGAAGATCTTGTTATCGGCAGCAAGTGAACTGATATGTTCCAGGAATTCGTATTCCGACATGGGAGGGTCCAGGTTCATGGGTCCCTTCAGGCGGATATCATCCGGAACTGTTTGATCGATGAGTTGTTCCAGGCTTTCCGCTCCAATGGTTTTTAGCATGTGGGGAAGGTCCTGGGGACGGATGCCCAGGTGCCGCGATGCAAACTGATCTGTATTCATAGCAATTTTATTGCGTTTTTAAAGTGCACAAAATTAACTATTAATTCTTGGATTCCCTCGATTTTTACTACTGTTTGGAAAGGAAACTTTTTAACCGAAAAGTGGGCTTATCAACACTTTGGCTACCTTTGCTGAATGCACCTGGTAAGGTTGGTTTTTGGGTGGTATATCAAGGCGAGCATCCACGTATCCCTGGCCCTTGTCTCCCTGGTTGCTTTCACGGGCAGGATCTTCGAAGCTGAGGTTTCCCATCATTACCTTCTGGCCTTGTTCTTCGGAAGCACTGCCGCCTATAATGGCATCAAGTACGGACTGGAACCCGGAAGGCATCCCTACAGGGTCCCCGGGGGTATCAAAGCTCTGGTTCTCTTAAGTTTGTTGTTCCTGACAGCTGCCCTTTACCACCTGAGCTATCTACCACTTCATGTCTGGATCCTTCTAATGGTTTGCGGGGGGATTACGGCACTCTATGCAGTCCCTTTAAAACCAGGACACAGGAATCTTCGCAGTCGGGGAGTTCTGAAAGTGGTGCTGGTGGCCCTGGTCTGGACCCTGGCAAGCCTGTGGATACCGGTGTGGGGCAGCATGGAGCCTGGACGCTGGGATTTGTTAATAGAAAGCTTTCAACGCCTGGTATGGGTCATCCTGCTGATGCTTCCCTTTGAAATCCGGGACATGCATCAGGACCCCCCGAACCTCCGTACCATCCCCCAGCGGTGGGGGATAGGTGTTACCCGGGGTTTGGCCTGGGCTGGGGTTGTCCTGTTCGTGGGGGCTACCTGGCTGAAGGATACAACCGTTTCGGGGGAATTTTTGTGTAAAACAGTTGTGGGCATCCTCATGGGGATTTCCGTAACCTTTGCCAGGGAACGACAAGGGCCGTATTACGCCTCCTTCTGGGTTGAGGGAATTCCGATTGGCGCATGGTTGCTGCTGGTACTGCTGCAACAGTTCTAGAAGTTTCAGGACTCTCCCTGCTCCTGCAATCGTTGTTTCAAGGATTCCTTCTCCGCTTCAGAGAAGGCGTGCAAATTCGCCTTGCGGATCATCCGGGTCAGCCGGTTGTTTTTGCGGGAAGATTTAAAACAGGCTTTGCAATACAGCAGGTGGACCATCAATTGAACTTTTTCAAAAAAACCGGCTTCACGATACTGTTTCTTGTTGCAAATTACCTTCGCCTGATCACATGATACCATATCAGCTGTCTTTAAACCAATTTTCATTTAGACATTCTACCAACGAAGTACGTGCCCTGTGAACCATTACCCACAAATTAGACGGAGTAATCCCCAGTTCATTACAGATATCCTCCGTGCTCCATTCCTGTATCGTCTTAAGGGTAAACACCCTGGCGTGTTTTTTCGGGAGCTGTGAGATGCATTGCTGAATAGCCAGGCCGAGCTCTTCATTTTCGATGACGTCGTTTTCCCGGATACTTTCAGGGTCTGCAGCTTTTGCCTCCAGCCAGTCCCCTTCCTGTTCGGAACCAGAATTGAAGGACATCCGCACTTCGGCTTTCCCCTTTTTAGTGTTGGATTTTCTGTAATGGTCAATCACCTTCCGTTTCAGGATGGCTACCAACCAGGTGCGCTCAGCCGCATTCCCTTCAAAATTCCTGGCTGATTTAAGCCCGGCGATAAAGGTCTCCTGCACCAGGTCCTTGGCGGTATCCTCGTCCCCCACACGGACCATGGCATAGTTGAAGAGATAGTCGGCATAGAGATCGACCCAGGTTTCCGGATGTAATTCGCTTTTTGCCATTTTCAGGAGAAGAGTGCCTAAATTAATGGAATTTTAAAGAATAGGGCTATCTTTAGGGTACGAAGCAATATACCATGAAAAAGATCCTTTATACGTTGCTAATCGGCCTGGCATTGCTTGGATGCCAGGAAGAAGCCCGTGAGATGCCAATCACAGAATTCTCCCAGCAGGACCTGAAGAAGAGCGATCTGCTGGTAGATGTCCGGACCCCTGGGGAATTCGAGGAAGGTCATCTTGAAGGGGCGGTTAACATCGACTGGATGGCCGAGGATTTTATTCGCAAATGGGATACCATCGACAAGGACCGGAAGGTCTATGTCTATTGCAAGGTTGGAGGTCGTAGCGCCAAAGCTGCCCACTTGCTGGATTCCCTTGGTTACAGCGTGGTGGACCTCACCGGTGGCTGGGATGCCTATAAGGCTCAATAAATTTAAGGGGCACCCTTTCCGGACCAGATTCAGGCTGATTTATTAAGAAGCCCGGCCCGTTCCAAAAGGGGTTCCAGCCTGGGTTCCCTTCCCCGAAACCGGACATAGAGGTCCATCGGGTCTTCCGTTCCACCCCGGGATAGAATGTGATCCCGGAACTTCAGGGCCACTTCCCGGTTGAAAATACCTTTTTCCTTAAAGTAGGCGAAGGCATCCGCGTCCAGCACTTCGGCCCATTTGTAGCTGTAATACCCCGCAGAGTATCCCCCCTGGAAAATATGGGAGAAGGAGGTGCTCATACAGGATTCGGGATGGTCTGGAAAAAGCTGCGTTCGCCCGAAAGCTTTAACTTCGTGGGCTTTGACATCCGTCACGTCCTTCGGGTCCCGGCCGTGCCAGGCCATATCGAGCATTCCGAAACTGAGTTGTCTTACGGTAGCCATTCCCTCCAGAAAGTTCGAACTGGCACGGATCCGATCTACCAGCTCTGTGGGGATCACCTCCCCGGTCTGGTAATGGCGGGCGAAGATGGAAAGGGCCTCAGGTTCGTAACACCAGTTCTCCATGATCTGGCTTGGCAATTCCACGAAATCCCAGTAGACCGAAGTCCCTGAAAGACCCGGATAGGTACTGTCCGCCAGCATTCCGTGCAGGGCATGACCGAACTCGTGGAACAGGGTGGTTACCTCACTAAAAGTCAGCAGGGAGGGGGTTGTCTCCGTTGGACGGGTGAAATTGCAGACAATGGAAACATGGGGCCGCTCATTTTGGCCCTCTTTCCTGAACTGGGGTTTGTAGGAGGTCATCCAGGCCCCGGCCCTCTTTCCCGGGCGGGGATGGAAATCTCCATAGAATACCGCCACCGCAGCCCCGGAAGCGTCAAAGACCCGGTAGGTTTTTACCTCCTCGTGATAGGTGTCGATCGACGGATCCTCTTCAAACCTCAGACCAAAAAGGTTCCCGGCTACCTGGAACATACCCCCCAGGACCTTTCCCAATTCAAAATAGGGTTTAAGCTCTTCCTCATCCAGTGAGAATTTCTCCTGTTTCAGTTTTTCGGAATAATAGGCGCTGTCCCATTTCTCAAGACCGGTAAGGGCATCCCGTTTTTTTGCAAAACCACTGAGTTCCTCGAGTTCCCTGCGGGCAGCCGGAAGCGCTTTTTCAAGAAGGTCATCGAGGAACTGGCTGACGGTATCCGGGGATTTGGCCATCCGTTCCTCCAAAACGAAATGCGCGTGGTTCCGGTAGCCCAGCAGCCTGGCGCGTTCGTATCGCAGGTTGGCTATCTTCAGCAGGGTTTCCCGGTTGTCAAGTTCATCCCCGTGGAAGCCCCGGCTTCCAAATGCCAGTGCCATTTTTTTTCTGAGTTCCCGGTTTTGCGAGTACTTCATAAAGGGCAGGTAGCTCGGATAATCCAGGGTGAATACCCATCCATCCCTTTCCCTGGATTTTGCCAGCATCCGGGCGGCTTCCCTGGAGGATTCAGGCAGGCCCTTCAGATCCGACGCATCGGTAAGGTGTAATTCGAATTTTTGGGTCTCCTCCAGGACATGTTCCCCGAAGGTGAGCTTCAGCCTGGAAAGCTCCCCGTCAATTTCCCGAAGGCGTATCTTTTCCTGCTCCTTCAGCAGGGCACCGTTCCTTCGGAAGTGGCGGAATTTCCGTTCCAGCAGCATTTGCTGTTCTGCCGTGAGGGCTTCCCTGCCGGGTTGCTCGTAGACGGCCTTTACCCTTTTGAACAGGGGCTCATTCAGGGTGATGTCATTTCCAAACGCAGCGAGCATGGGAGATATTTCCTGGGCCAGGGATTGGATTTCCCTGTTGGTTTCCGCCGAATTGAGGTTGAAAAAGATGCTGGAAATCCGTTCCAGCTGATATCCGGCGTAATCAAGGGCTGCCACGGTGTTTGAAAAGGTGGGGGGCTCAGGATTTCCGGCTATGGCCTCCACTTCAGCACGGGCCTGCTCCAGGGCCTTTTCAAAAGCCGGTTTGAAGTGGGGTGTTTCTATTCTGGAAAAAGGGGCGAGATCAAACGGTTCCAGTAAAGGATTTTCCATAGGGATTCAATCGTTTTGAACAGGAAGTTTTAAGGGTTTACTCATTGTATTTCTTGCGGACCTCCACGGCTCCGAGGTCCACTTTTTCCTTTAACCCGGTCTTGTAGGCGATTACACGCTCACGCAGGTGCTCATCATGGCTCCCGAGGATTTGAGCGGCCAGGATTCCCGCATTCTTTGCGCCATTGAGGGCCACTGTGGCCACGGGAACCCCGCCAGGCATCTGCAGAATGGAAAGCACCGAATCCCAACCGTCTATGGAATTGCTGCTCTTTACCGGTACTCCGATCACGGGCAGGGGGGAGTAGGCTGCCAGCATGCCGGGCAGGTGGGCGGCGCCGCCGGCCCCGGCGATGATTACAGAAATCCCTTTGGTATGGGCAGTCCTTCCGAATTCGGCCAGTTTTTCCGGGGTTCTGTGGGCGGAAACGATATCCACAAAAGTTTCTACCTCCAGGGACTTCAGGATGTCGATGGCTTCCTGCATTACGGGAAGGTCGCTGGTGCTCCCCATGACGATGGCTACTTTGCTCATGATGTTGTCTGGTTTGATACTACTTCGATACGCTGCTTGACCTGGGCAGCCATTTCCCGCGCCTTTTCAATGGAGGGGTCCACGATGGTAACGTGTCCCATTTTCCGGAAGGGCCGGGTCATTCTCTTTCCGTAAATATGCGGGGTTACCGCCGGGAGCCCGAGTATATCCTCGATCCCTTTGTAATGGACAGGTCCGCTGTACCCTTCGGCTCCAACCAGGTTCACCATCACAGCCGAAACCTTGCTGTCCGTTTTGCCCAGGGGTAATCCCAGGATGGCCCTCAGGTGCTGCTCAAACTGGTTGGTAAAGCTGCCTTCTATGCTGTAATGACCACTGTTGTGGGGCCTTGGGGCCACCTCATTGACGAGGATCTCATCTTCTTCGGTCTGGAACAGTTCTACTGCCAGCAGCCCCACATGGCCAAGGCTTTCAGAAACCTTCAGGGCCACTTCCCGGGCTTTGCGCGCCACTTCTTCCGGAATCCGCGCCGGGCACAGTACATATTCCACCTGGTTGGCCTCCGGATGGAATTCCATTTCCACCACAGGGTAGGTCCGCGTTTCCCCGGATTCATTCCTGGCGACGATCACCGCCAGTTCATTTTTGAAGGGGATAAGCGATTCAGCCACGCATTCGACGTTTGGAAGCCCCTCCAGGTCATCGGGCTTGCGCACGATTTTCACTCCCTGGCCGTCGTATCCGAACTGGGCACTTTTCCATACAAATGGAAAGGAAAGCCCTCCATTCTCAATACTGTCCCTGATTTCGCTAGTGTAGCCAAACCTGCTGAACGCGGCAGTGGGGATTTCGTTATCTCTGTAGAAGAGTTTCTGACGGGCCTTGTTCTGGATTACCTGCAGGGTCTTTGCGTTCGGAAAGACCTTTACCCCGAGGGTTTCCAGTTCCTGAAGCGCAAGGGCATTGACGTTTTCAATCTCAATGGTCAGCAGGTCGACATCCTTACCGAAAGCTATCACGGTATCGTAATCCATGAGGTCGCCCTGTATGAATTCATTACAGGCAAGCCTGCTCGGGGCCTCTGCCGAGGGATCCATCACCCGGGTTCGGATGTCCCATTTGCGGGTTTCATACAATAACATTTTTCCCAGTTGCCCGCCCCCCAGAATCCCAAGGGTAAAATCCGATGAAAAATAACTCATAGTTCAGTGTCTTCCCCTCCGTGGGATTGGTTGCACAAAAATACCACATAATCTCAGAAACCACAGGGGCCCGTCCAAAAAGAAAAATCAAAACACTATATTCGCAGACCAGTACCTATGGAAAATTCGGTAAGCCTTTTAGGGAAGCGGTTTGTCCCCTTTTTGCCCGAAGCCGAGATACTTCAGGCAGTGCAAAAGGTGGCAGATGAAATCGCGCGGGATTACAGGGATAAGGTCCCTGTATTTGTCGGAGTCCTGAACGGGTCATTTATGTTCGTTTCGGATTTCCTGAAGTACTACCCCTATCCCTGTGAGGTAACGTTTGTCAAGCTCAGTTCCTACAGGGGCCTCACCTCGACAGGAATCGTGGAAACCCTTCTGGACCTGCCGGACCAGGTGGAAGGAAAGGATGTGATCATTCTGGAGGATATCGTGGATACGGGAAGGACGCTGCAGGAACTGGTCCATATGTTTTCAAACAAGAACATCCGGGATTTCAGGATCGCCACCCTCTTCTATAAATCTGAAGTTTACAGCGGAGAGTACCAGATCGATTATTTCGGGATGGAAATCCCGGACAAATTCATAGTGGGATACGGCCTGGATTATCGCGAACAGGGAAGGAATCTGCGCGATGTCTATCAAATTAATCAAAACGCCATGATCAATCTAGTGTTATTCGGAAAGCCCGGAGCCGGTAAAGGAACGCAGGCAGCTTTCCTCAAAGGGAAATACGACCTTATGCATATCTCAACGGGGGATGTCTTCCGTTACAATATCAAGAACGGCACTGAACTGGGCAGGCTGGCCCAATCCTATATCGACAAAGGGGATCTGGTCCCGGACGAGGTCACCATAAAAATGCTCCAGGAGGAAGTGGAAAAAGCCCCCAATGCCTCCGGGTTTATTTTTGATGGATTTCCAAGAACGACCGCCCAGGCAGAGGCCCTGGACAACTTCCTGGAAAGCCGGGACATGAAGATCGATGCCACCATTGCCCTCGAGGCGGATGATGAGGTACTCATTGAGCGGTTGTTGGAAAGGGGAAAGGTCAGCGGCAGGTCCGATGACCAGGATGAGGCCAAGATCCGGAATCGTTTTGAGGAATACAACCGCAAAACCGCGCCCTTGAAATCCTTCTATCAAAAACAGGGGAAATTCCACAGTGTCAACGGCGTTGGAGAAATACAGGAAATCACCGACCGACTTTCCCGGGTCATAGACAGCCTCTGAGGCTATCCCCACATCCGAAGAACCCTAATTTTTAACCCATGACCGAAGGCAATTTTGTCGATTATGTCAAGATCCACCTGGCTTCCGGTAAAGGAGGTGCTGGCTCTACCCACCTGAGGCGGGAGAAATTCGTCGCAAAGGGAGGCCCTGACGGGGGGGATGGCGGCCGTGGCGGACACGTGATCATTCGAGGCAATAAAAACCTTTGGACCCTGCTGGGGTTTAAGTTCAAACGGCATTTTAAAGCCGGCCACGGAGAGAACGGCGGCAGACAGCGCAGCACCGGGGCCAATGGGGAGGATGTCATTCTCGAGGTACCTTTGGGCACGGTGGTCAGGGATTCGGAAACTGGCACGGTACTCTTTGAAATTACCGATGAGGGCCAGGAAGAAATCGCAGCCATGGGCGGCCTGGGAGGCCGTGGCAACTGGCATTTCAAAAGTGCGACCAATCAAACCCCGAGATATGCACAGCCGGGAATCCCGGGAGAGGAGAAAGACCTGATCCTGGAACTGAAAGTCCTCGCAGATGTTGGGCTGGTAGGTTTCCCCAATGCCGGGAAATCCACCCTCTTGTCCGTTCTTACTTCCGCCAAGCCCAAGATTGCGGATTATGAATTCACGACCCTGAAGCCCAATCTGGGGATTGTCCAATACCGGGACTTCAAAAGCTTTGTAGTGGCGGATATCCCGGGTATCATAGAAGGGGCTTCTGAGGGCAAGGGCCTCGGTCACTACTTTCTGCGGCATATTGAACGCAACGCCATCCTGCTTTTTATGGTTCCGGCAGACAGTAAAGATATTTCCAGGGAGTACGAGATCCTCCTGGAGGAACTTCGCAAATACAATCCGGAGCTCATGGATAAACAGCGTATGCTGGCCATTTCAAAATGCGATATGCTGGATGAAGAACTCATTGAGGAAATGCGGATGGAATTGTCCAAAGAGTTACCCGGAATATCCCCGGTGTTTATTTCCTCGGTTTCCGGCCTGGGGATTGCCCGTCTCAAGGATCGTCTCTGGGAGTTGTTGAACGAATAAAGAGCCTCCCGTTTCCCGTTTCCCAAAGGATTCTGTACCTTTTTTGTCAAATAATGCCCATGCGTAAACACGGTTTGTTCCTTCTGATACTCCTTGTTGGTTGCGCTCCCGTGCGCGTCCACTTCGATTACGACCAGAGCGCTGTCTTTGGCAATTACAGCAGCTATAATTTTGCGGCAGACCTGAACACGGGTTTAAGCGCCCTCGATGAAAACAGGCTCCTGCTGTCTGTGGGAAGCGTTCTCCAAAGCCGGGGCTACCGCCTTTCAGAAGACCCGGATCTGGTCCTGAATATTTACAGTCACCTCTATGAGGATCCCAGGCAGTCCACCGTTGGGATAGGGATGGGCGGCACCGGGGGAAATGTGGGAGGCGGGGTTTCTGTCGGATTGCCCGTGAATTCTGGTCAGCTACAGCGGGAAATTATCTTTGAGATGCGGGATGCCCGGCAGGGGAGGCCGCTATGGCAGGCAGTGAGCGAGGACCGTTTCAATGAGGGTGCTTCACCGGAAAAACGGGAAGCGCGTTTTCACGCGATAGCCACCAAGGTGTTTGAGGGCTTTCCCCCTAAATAATCCAAATGTGATTTGGCGGTCGGACCTGGGAGACTGGGGGGAATCCGACAGGCTTAAACCCAGGGCTGGTGAGTCTCCGCGCATACCCTGGCAGCCTTGTAGCAACTTCAGCTCCCAAACCTTCAATTTTGAGGACCTTTTCCTGTAACAAATCATACCCAAAAGAGACTAGTGTTAAGGGGTAAAGGACAACCCCTAAATTGGACATAATTAAAATTGGTTTTACATGAAACAAATCTTTAAAAGACATCGAATTGCTGTGGTTCTGGTCGCATTCCTGCTGATGGGGGCACAGGTCACGGCACAGGACCTTACAGGGGCCTGGAAAGGCACTCTGGACGTACAGGGGATGGAGATACCGCTGGTTTTCCACCTGGAACAGGAAGGGGAAGGCTACACGGCTACCATGGACAGTCCCTCTCAGGGAGCCACCGGGATACCGGTTGATGAGGTCACCTGGGCCGATGGGGCCCTGACCCTTGATGTCCGGGCTGCCGGCATTAAATACACGGGCACCCTGAAAGGGGAAACCCTTGAGGGCACCTTTTATCAGTCCGGGATGGAACTGCCACTGGTCCTCGAGAGAGGGGAGGCAACAGTACCCGGGAATCCGGCACTCGTAACCACGGATGCGGAATTAGACGCACTTGCAGCCGTGGATCAGGGCAATTATCGCTATTCCGTTGAAGACTACTTTGCCAGGCCCAAGGCCTCCACTTTCCGGTTTTCACCTGATGGCAAATACCTCTCCTACCGTGAAAAGGATGAGAATGGCAAACGGCATATCTACGTAAAGGAACTCAGTACCGGAAAAACAACACGGGCGATCGAGGAAAAAGAAGAACTCGTCCGCGGATACGGCTGGGTTAACAACGAGCGCCTGGTGTATGCCATGGATAAGGGGGGAAATGAAAACTACCATATCTACGGGGTGGACCTGGACGGATCCGACCTGATGGACCTGACTCCGTATGAGGGAGTGCGCGCCAGCATTCTGGAACTGGTAAAGGAAGATAAGCAGCACATCATCGTAAGCATGAATAAGAATAACCCTCAGGTGTTTGAGCCTTACAGGGTGAACGTGAGAAGCGGTGCCGCCGAGCAGCTCTATTCCAATGAAGACCTGGCCAACCCGATCATGGGGTATGATTTTGACAAGGATGGCAACCTGAGAGGGTTCGTGAAATTGCGGGACGGGGTTGAACAGGACATTTACTACGGAGGTACGGACGGGTCCTTTAACCTCCTGAAAAGCCTGGACTGGAAAGACAATTTCGGGATCATGGAATTTGCGTATACCACGCCCAACCCCCACGACGCCTATGTGCTGACCAATCTTGAATCGGACAAAGCGGAAATCGTCCTGTACGACCTGAAGGAGGACAAAGCGATCGAAACCCTGTTTGCCCATGAGGACTTCGATGCCGGAGGGATGAGCACTTCCCGGAAACGCGACTGGGAGGTGGACTATTTTGTCTATGAAGGAGCCAAAAGGGAAATCGTCCCGGTGAGCGATACCTATAAGGAATTGCATAAAAAAATTACGGATCGGTTCCCTGGAAAACAATACAGCATTCCCGATGTAACGGATGAAGAGGATAAACTTTTGATTTTCGTGCAGAGTGACAAGCTCTATGGAACCTATTACCTGTACGACGTCGCGAAGGATGAAGTCTCCGAGCTCTATAACCTGATGCCTCAGCTGAAGGAGGAAGATATGGCCGAAATGCGCCCCATCACCTTTAAGAGCAGGGACGGGATCACCCTTCATGGGTACATCACCCTTCCAAAGGCTGCGCTGCAGGGCAAAAAGGTCCCTGTGGTTGTGAATCCGCACGGCGGACCACAGGGCATCCGGGATTCCTGGGGGTTTAACCCCGAAGCGCAGTTGTTCGCCAGCCGGGGGTATGCGACCCTACAGGTAAACTTTCGGATCTCCGGTGGGTATGGGAAGGAATTCCTTGTGTCCGGCTTCAAACAGATAGGCAGGAAGGCCATGGACGATGTGGAGGACGGACTTAAGTACGTAATTGAACAGGGCTGGGTGGACGCTGACAAGGCCGCTATTTATGGAGGTAGCCACGGCGGATATGCCGTCCTGAGGGGATTGACCAAAACCCCGGATCTCTATGCCTGCGGCGTCGATTATGTGGGAGTTTCCAACCTCTTTACCTTCATGAAGACCATTCCGCCTTACTGGAAACCCTACCTTAAGATAATGAAGGAGATCTGGTATGATGAAGACGTCCCGGAGGAGAAAGCCATTATGGAAGAAGTTTCCCCCGTATATCAGATAGACCGGATTAAGAAGCCACTTTTTGTGGTACAGGGAGCGAACGACCCCAGGGTCAACATCGATGAGTCCGACCAGATTGTGGAGGCCCTCCGCAAGAAAGGGTTTGACGTGCCCTATATGGTTAAATACGACGAAGGGCATGGTTTTGGCAAAGAGGAAAACTCCATCCACCTCTACAAGACGATGATGGGCTTTCTAGCGAAGCACCTGGGCCAGCAGGAAATCCCTGCCCCCATCAAGGGTTGACAGCAATAAGCGAGAGAATAAAAGGGCCCGAATCGGGCCCTTTTTTAGTAGGAGCGAAGCAACCCCCCATCCAGGGGAACGGCCGTCCCCGTGAGATAGGCGGCCTGTTGCGATGCCAGGAAGGCCACCAGGTATCCGTATTCCTCGGGATTGCCCAACCGCCTGACCGGGACCTGGGAAATCAGCCTGCCGGTGACTTCGTCGGGGGAGATCCCCATGGTTTCCGCCTTTTTGTCGTTGAGCCGCTGAAGGCGTTCTGTATTGAAGTAGCCCGTAAGCACTGAGTTTACGGTAATACCATCTGGCCCAACATCCCCGGCCAGGGTCTTTGCCCAGCTTACCAGGGCTGCCCGGATGCTGTTGGAGAGGGCCAGGTACCCCAGGGGCTCCCGAACCGAGACCGAAGCGATGTTGATGATCCTGCCCCAGCCCTGTTGCCGCATATGTGGGAGTGCCTGCAGGGTGGTATGCACCACGGACTTGAAAAGGAGATCGAAGGCCTCCTGATAGTCTTCCACGTTTTTCTCTAGGCTGGTCCCCGCGGGAGGCCCCTGTGTATTGTTGACCAGGATGTCCACCGGGTCTTTCTTCAGGTATGCGCTGATGACCTCCCGGTATGTGGGAAGGTCCGTATAGTCCAGGGCGAGATAGGAGTGTGATTCTCCGGTAGCTTTGTCGAGCTTTTTTACAAGATCCTCCAAAAGCGTTTCGCTCCGCGCTACTAAGGTTACCCGTGCGCCGCTTCTGGCGAGTTGCTCAGCAACGGCTCTTCCAATTCCCTTGCTGCTGCCCCCGATCAGGGCGTGTTTGCCTTCCAGTGAGATCTGCATACCTGCCTGTGTTTTGATTATCGGTATTCTTCCCGTACCGGGCTGAAAATATCCATGAGTTTACATGCCGTAAGCGCCTTGCCGCTGTGAGTGGCAAAGGAGGGGATAAGCACGATGTCCCCCGGCCCATAGACATGCGTCTTTCCTTCCAGGGTGAATTCGAACTGCCCTTCCATGACATGCATGATCTGTTCGTGTTCGTGCTGGTGCTCAGGGACCGTGGCGCCGGGGTCCACCTCCCAGAAAACAAGGCTCATTGCCTCCCCGTGCACGAATTTTCCCCTTAATCCGGGGATCAGCTCCCTTTGGGGGAGGGTATCCATTGAAAAATCCATAAGTCTGGCTTTAGTTTTTTCGGTATCCTAAAGTACGGGTTTCCTGTGAAATGAATCCCGGTTGCTTTTCCCCTGGGAGGTTGCGTATCTTTGAGGGCGGATAGAGACAACCATGCACGTACATTTTATCGCCATTGGGGGCAGTGCCATGCACAACCTGGCCCTGGCCCTGCACGACAAAGGCTACCGGATCACCGGTAGTGACGATGTAATCTTCGAACCCTCCCGGAGCAGGCTCGAAGCAGCAGGCCTGCTTCCCGCGAAGGAAGGATGGTATCCGGAAAAAATCCACAAGGACCTTGATGCCGTAATTCTCGGAATGCATGCCAAGGCGGGCAATCCCGAACTCCAGCGGGCCACGGAACTTGGCCTTCCCGTCTATTCCTATCCGGAATTCCTCTACGAACAGTCCAAACACAAGACCCGGGTCGTCATAGGGGGTAGCCACGGGAAAACGACCATAACCTCCATGATCCTGCATGTGATGCAATACTGGGAAAAGCCGGTGGATTTTATGGTGGGGGCCCAGCTCACCGGTTTTGACCGTATGGTGCAACTGACGGAGGAAAATGAGTTTATCGTTCTGGAGGGGGATGAGTACCTTTCCTCTGCCCTGGACCCGCGCCCAAAATTCCACCTCTACCAACCCAATATTGCGTTGCTGAGCGGGATCGCCTGGGATCACATAAATGTTTTTCCCACTTTTGAATCGTACCGGGAGCAATTCCAGGTTTTTTTGGAATCCATCGTTCCCGGGGGGAGTATTACCTATAACACGGAGGATCCGGAAGTCAGGGACCTGGTGGAAGGACTGGATGCCCCCCTTCGGAAGTTTCCCTACCATACCCCTCCCTATGAAGTAGTGAATGGGCAAACCCTGCTGGAAACCCCTGATGGCTTGCTTCCCCTTCAGGTTTTTGGCCGGCACAATCTAAGCAACCTGGCCGGGGCCAAGTGGATCTGCCAGCAAATGGGCGTGGACGAAGCTGATTTTTTTGAAGCTATGGCTAGTTTTAAGGGAGCGTCCAAGCGCCTGGAACTTTTGGCGAAAACATCGGATTCCTACGTATTTAAGGATTTTGCTCATTCTCCGAGTAAGGTAGTTGCAACCACCCGGGCGGTCAGGGAGCAGTATCCGGACCACCACCTGGTGGTTTGCCTGGAACTGCATACCTATAGCAGTCTGAATGCGGATTTTCTGAAGGAATACGGGCACAGCCTGGACGGGGCAGACAGCGCCCTGGTTTTTTATGTGCCTGAGTCCCTGGCCATCAAGGGACTGGAGACGATTAGCCCGGAAGATATCCGAAATGCTTTCTCAAGGTCGGACCTGGAGGTCTATACAGAAACCTCGGGCCTTAAGGACTACTTATACGCCCTCCCTCTCGATAAAACAGTCCTGTTACTTATGAGCAGCGGTAATTACGGCGGACTCGATTTGGAGGAATACCGTGCCCGCCTGAAGTAACTGTTCCCCTACACCCCGAATTGGGTCAGGGGATGGTCCAGGAGGTTGTACTGCATCTGCCCCCACTGTTCACGGGTGAATTCCCCGAAAATCGGATGGGGATTCCAGTGTTCCCGATCCTTCAAGGCGTGGAATTCACGGACCATTTGTTTAAGGATCGGCAGTTCTTCCGATAACTGTTTGGGTTCCCGGGCCTTTGCAAAAGGAGCTGTGGGAAGGTTTTTACGCCAGGGCCGGTCACTGTACATGCTCTTCCTGAAGAGCAGGCGAATCAGTGGGTTGCTTTTCTTTTTTGGGGCCCTGTTTGAGATGCCGACCTTAAGAGGGATCTGGCAGTGCCATGCCATCTGCCCAACCGACATCTTTCCCCATTGAGGCTGCAGGCCTTCTTCCAATTTATCGAGTCGGGAGAGGATTTCCCCGAACGTGCCTTCTTCGAAAAGGGACTTCATGACAATTGCGATTTCAACTAAAAGTACAATTTTAATCCTATCCCGCTGGCAGCTTGCATCTTGTTTAATTACCTATTTTTGGTATGGAGAAAGACGAAAACCCCATTCGCATCAAGTCCTGGTGTCCTTCGGAAAGGCCCAGGGAGCGTTTGTTGGAAAAGGGGGCCACCCATTTGTCGGATGCGGAATTGCTGGCTATTTTGCTGGGGTCGGGTTCGAAAAAAGAACACGCCCTTTCCCTGGCGAGGCGCATCCTTGGAAATTCACCGGCGCCCCTGAGGAGCCTGGGCAGGATGCCGGCATCGCGCCTAATGCAGTTCGAAGGCGTGGGCCCTGGCAAGGCGGTGGTCGTTCTGGCAGCCATGGAACTGGCAAGGAGGTTTGCCGTATCTCCGGCTCCGAGAAACCGGCCTATCCGGCAAAGCAGGGATGCCTATGAACAACTAAGGCCACTGTTGTCGGATTTGATGCACGAGGAATTCTGGGTGCTGTACCTGAACAATGCCAACCGGGTACAGAACAGCTTCCAGTTGAGCAAAGGCGGGCTAACGGGGACTCTGGTGGACGTCAGACTGATCCTTAAAAAGGCCCTGGAGCTCGGGGCAGTTGGGTTGATCCTGGCACATAACCATCCTTCAGGGAACCTCCGGCCGAGCAAGGCTGATCTGCAGATTACGCGTAAAACCAAAAAAGCTGCAGCGCTAATGGATATCAGACTGCTGGATCATTTGATTGTACATGGCTCAGAATATTATAGTTTTGCGGATGAACAACAGTTATAACCCCAGGCCCAAGTGCTTCTGATCTACACCCATAAAATCACCCCGAGGTTCACCTACATCACCCGTCAGGTGTTTACCCGGATCCTCGGCATTGAGATTGGTACCACGACCCGGGTGGAGGATTTCATAAAACACAAAGGCCCCAAGATCACCTACACCCGGCAGCCCCTGCAGAATGAATTTTTTATCCGAAGCCATGAGTTGCTGTTTGAGCAGGGAATTGAGGATACAGAAATCCAGGTGGAGTCCTGGGACGACCTTCCCTGTTTTTTCAGGACGGGGGAACGGAGCAACCTGCCATTCGATATCCTCGCTGCCTCCTTTTACCTTTTGAGCCGGTATGAAGAGTACCTGCCACATGTTAAAGACCCCCACGGCCGCTTCCCCCCAAGGGAAAGCCTTGCCTTCCAGCATGGATTTCTGAGGAAGCCCCTTGTAGACCTTTGGGCGCATAAATTTCTGGAGGTACTTCGGGAACGCTTTCCCGAGATCGAGGCAGCAGGCCCATCCTATCGGTTTAACCCGGTTGTGGATGTCACTACGTCCCACTGCTATGCCTATCGCGGTTTTTTTCGAGGGATGGCAGGTTTTATGCTGGATTTGTCCCGGTTCCGCCTAAAGCGAATCTGGGAACGGATCCGGGTGTGGTTCAGGCCTGATTCTGACCCCTATAACAATTACGATCATCTGATTGCCCTGGACCGCAAGTACCGGTTACGGACCATGTTCTTCTTCCAGTTTGCCGAGTATTCCACGTATGACAAGAATGTATCCCCATATAACAACTCCTTCAGATACCTGATCAAATCCGTGGCTGATTACTGCATCGTTTCCCTGGCGGTCTCCTACACGGCCTCGGAGGACCTGGAGATCCTGAAGGAAGAAAAAAAGCGGTTGTCTGAAGTGCTCCATAGGCCTGTGAAGTATTCCCGGATCAGATACAACCGGGTCGATATCCCACATACCTTCCGCAGCCTGATCGATGCTGAGTTCACCCAGGACTTCTCGCTGGGCTATACCCACGAAATCGGGTTCCGGGCGAGTACATGCACGCCCTTTTTCTTTTATGACATTACCCTGGAGAGCCAGCAACCCATCAAGGTCTGCCCCTTCGCTTTCCACGATTACGCTTTGCTGAAATACAGTACGAAGGATTCCCTTTGGAGAGATCTGGACGAAATCTACCGCCAGGTGAAATCTGTAAACGGGAGGCTTATCCCTGTTTTTTCCAATGAACTTCTTTGGGGAGATCAGAAAATGGACTGGTTGGCCCTGTATGAGGAGCTCTTAAAAAAGTACCATGCTTAGGAAGCCGATCAGTGATATTTTCTTCGACCTGGACCATACCCTATGGGATTTCGAGCGAAATTCAGCCCTGACCTATCGCCAGCTTTTCGAAGAGCACGCCATCGGGCTGCCCCTGGATGAGTTCCTGGGCCATTACGTCCCTTTGAACCTGCAGTACTGGAAAAAGTACCGAGAAGGCAGGATCACCAAGGAAAAGCTCCGGTACGAGCGTTTGAAAACGGTCTTTGACCGCATGGGCTTCCCGATTTCCGATACGGCGATCCACCGGCTTTCAGAGGCCTATATAGAACAGCTTTCTTCCCATACGCATCTGATCCCCAACTGCCTTGAAGTTTTGGAATACCTAAAGGGTAAATACCGGCTTCACATCATAACCAACGGTTTCGAGGAGGTTCAATTCCGAAAACTTCGCAATAGCCGTATCGACACTTATTTTGTGGAGGTCGTGAATTCAGACCGGGCCGGGGTAAAAAAGCCCCATCCGGGCATTTTCCGGATGGCGCTGGAGGCTACCGGGATCCAGCCGGAAGCGGGGGTAATGATCGGGGATAATCTCGAGGCGGACATCAAAGGGGCCCGTTCGGTGGGTCTGCAGGCACTTCATTTTAATGTTCACCAGGAGCCTGAGCACCAGCTATGCCCGATAATACAGGACCTCAGGGAAATAAAATCCTA
>CBDUBB010000013.1:0-18528 GCA_965365265.1 uncultured Flavobacteriaceae bacterium | reverse complement strand
ATTGTCTTTTCCTTTGATTCCATACTAACGGCCATCGGGATGACCAACGGTATCTCCCCCGACCCAAACGATGCGCTGATCCTCATGATCATCGCCGTGGTGGCCTCGGTCATCATCATGATGCTCTTTGCAAACCCGGTGGGTGAATTTGTCACCCGCCACCCTTCCATCCAAATCCTTGGGTTGTCCTTTTTGATCCTGATCGGGTTTATGCTTATCGCAGAGGCCGCCCATCTGTCAAGTCTGGTTGTCTTCAGCAGTGAGATTGGCAGCATACCGAAAGGGTATCTCTATTTCGCCATAGCCTTTTCCCTCATGGTGGAATTCCTGGATCTCAGAAGGTTGCGGAATTCTGATAGCGACGAGGCGGAACCTCAGCAATAGCCTTGGGGCCTGTTTGCGAATCACATTGCTTCCGTAAAGAAGCTGGCAAATAACACGTGAAGGATTAATCTTTTAGAACAGGGTGGGTTGCCCATTATCGGCGGGGCCGGAGCCTGGGGCATCCCCCTTTTCACTTTTTGGAGGCCCGGATGGGGTGATGTCTTCCTCATCCACTACCTCCATGTCCCGGGCATCCTTTTGGGCTGGTTCCTCATAAGGAAGGGGCTCCAGGGCGTTGATCTCCAGCACTTTCTCACGTGTAAGCTGATTGCCCATGGCTGTTATGCCCTTCACCGATATAAAATCCTCCAAATCCACTTCCTCATTGGGTTTTCGCTCCTTGCCCCGTTTTTTGGCATAGACAAGCTCGGCTACCGGACGGTAGTCAGTGAAAATTTTCTCGAGGTAGGTTTTGGGATGGTCCGTTAAGATGTTTTCTTCTTTGTCGGGGTTTTCGACCAGAAAACGCTTGACGTAAAACAATTCCTTCTCCCCTTCCCAGTAAATGGCGGTGATGGGTTTGTTGGGCTTCCACTTCTCAAGGACGATCATATCCTCATCAAAATGCATGGTCAACTCCGGAATGGGAGTTTTAACGTCTCCTTTTTGGGTGATGATCAGCAATCGGTCTTCCGAGGTGAATTCCCCGAGCAATTCCCCCCGCTCATCCACATTGAGCCGCTGCACGGTATCATCGAACCAAATTTTGCGGGGTTTCAGGGTAGACAGGCCTTTTTCCTTGAGCTCTATACGCTTAATAGGGTATTTGGTCACCACATTCCCCTTGGCGTTCCGGCCCTTGATCAGCACGTCGGCAAAATCCAGATCCCATTTGAGCTTTTTTATACTGCCTTTCTGCCGCAGGAGAACAGTAACCACTTCTGCCTCTCCGTTGGGGTTGGCGCTGAAATACAACACCTGTGACCCGCCCTTTCCTGCGGTAAGGTCGTAAAGCCGGTCCCGCGTTATGGAGGACACGTGGAATCGCTTTACATAGCTCGCGCCTCCCCGCCCATCCTTGTAGATCATGTTATAGGTGGTCCGCTTGTCCTTTTTCTTGAATACCGCCACATGGATGATGTTCTTGCCCACAAAGGTCTTGCTGTCCACCTTGGTGACCATCATTTCCCCCTGCTGTGTAAATACGATGATATCATCGATGTCGCTGCAGTCCGTAACGTACTCATCCCTGCGGAGTGAGGTTCCCACAAACCCTTCTTCCCTGTTCATATAGAGTTTTGTGTTCCGGATCACCACCTTGGTGGCTTCAATCTCATCAAAAACCCTGATTTCGGATTTGCGCTCCCGCCCTTTGCCGTATTTCTTCTTGAGCTCCCTGAAATACTCGATGGCATAATCGACCAGGTTTTTCAAATGGTGCCTGGTCTCCTCAATCCGGCCTTCAAGGCTGTCCAGAAACTGTTGAGCCTTGTCCAGGTCGAATCGGGAGATACGTTTAATCCGGATTTCGGTCAGGCGGACGATATCTTCCTCGGTAACCTCTCTTTTCAGGTGCTTTGTGTGCGGTTTTAAGCCTTTATCAATAGCCTTAAGGACTCCCTCCCAGGTTTCTTCCTCTTCGATGTCTCGATAGATACGTTCCTCGATGAATATCCGTTCCAGGGAGGCGAAATGCCATTGTTCCTCCAGCTCCCCCAGCTGAATTTCCAGTTCGGCCCTCAGTATCTCCACGGTGTGGTCTGTAGAACGACGGAGCATCTCACTGACCCCGAGGAATAAGGGTTTGTTGTCCTCAATGACACATCCAAGGGGTGAAATAGACGTTTCACAGGCCGTAAAGGCGTAAAGCGCATCGATAGTCTTGTCCGGGGAAATCCCACTGGGAAGGTGCACCAGGATCTCCACTTCCGCCGCAGTATTGTCTTCGATCTTCTTGATCTTGATCTTGCCTTTGTCGTTTGCCTTGAGGATGCTGTCTATTAAACTGGAAGTGTTGGTCCCGTAGGGTATCTCACTTATTTTCAAGGTATTCTTGTCTTCCTGAGCAATCCGGGCACGCACCCGTACCTTACCGCCCCGAACCCCGTCGTTGTAGTTTGTAATATCGATAATCCCGGCAGTGGGAAAGTCCGGGTACAGGGTAAATCGCTTGCCCTTCAGGTGGTTGACCGAGGCATCGATTAGCTCGTTAAAATTATGCGGGAGGATTTTGGTGGAGAGCCCCACGGCGATTCCTTCTGCTCCCTGGGCCAGCAACAAGGGAAACTTGACCGGCAGGTGGATGGGTTCCTTTTTTCGCCCGTCATAAGAGAGCTGCCATTCAGTGACCTTCGGGCTGAAAACTACTTCCAGCGCAAATTTTGAGAGGCGGGCCTCGATATACCTGGGAGCCGCCGCCCCATCGCCCGTCAGGATATTCCCCCAGTTCCCCTGGGTATCTATCAGGATGTCTTTCTGCCCCAATTGCACCATGGCATCTGCAATACTGGCGTCCCCATGGGGGTGGAATTGCATGGTATGCCCAACCACGTTGGCCACTTTGTTGTAGCGCCCGTCGTCCAGTTCCTTGAGGGCGTGCATGATCCGGCGCTGTACCGGTTTAAAACCGTCTTCAATGGCCGGGACCGCCCGCTCCAGGATCACATAGGAGGCGTAGTCAAGGAACCAGTCCTTGTACATGCCGGTAACACGGGTCAGCGCTTCCTCCTTATGCTCTTCCTGCTGTGACTCGTTTTCTGATCCGTTTTCTACCATAAAAGATAGGCACTAAGGCTTTTACAATTGGTTTTCTTCCACCAAATCCAACTCCACCCTCAGGTTTTCGATGATAAATCCCTGCCGGTCCGGGGTATTCTTCCCCATGTAGAATTTGAGGAGCTCCTCAACGGACATGGCCTTGTCCATCATGACGGGTTCCAGGCGGATATCATCTCCTATAAAGTGTTTGAATTCATCAGGGGAAATCTCTCCAAGCCCTTTGAAACGTGTTATTTCGGGCTTTCCTGTCAGTCTGGCAATGGCATCTTTTTTCTCCTCCTCGCTGTAACAGTAAATGGTTTCTTTTTTATTCCGAACACGGAACAGCGGCGTCTGCAAGATGTAGAGGTGGTTTTCCTTGATGAGCTCGGGGAAAAACTGCAGGAAAAAGGTGATCAGCAACAAACGGATATGCATCCCGTCCACATCGGCGTCGGTGGCAATCACAATGTTGTTGTACCTGAGGTCCTCGATGGACTCCTCTATGTTCAGGGCGGCCTGCAGCAAATTGAACTCCTCGTTCTCGTAAACGATCTTTTTGCTCATCCCATAGGAATTGAGCGGCTTGCCCCTCAGGCTGAAAACAGCCTGGGTGTTCACATCCCGGGATTTTGTAATGGACCCGGAAGCGGAATCCCCCTCGGTAATGAAAAGGGTGGATTCCAGGCGGCGTTCGTTCTTCATATCCCCGAGGTGGACCCGGCAATCCCGAAGCTTTTTATTGTGCAGACTGGCCTTCTTGGCCCGTTCCCTGGCCAGTTTTCGGATTCCGGATAGTTCTTTCCGTTCCTTTTCCGCCTGCACGATCTTCCTTTGGATTTTTTCGGCCGTCTCCGGGTTTTTGTGAAGATAATTGTCCAGGTTCCTCCCGATAAAGTCGTTTATATAGGTTCGGACTGTGGGCAGGTCCCCTCCCATATCTGTGGAGCCCAGCTTGGTTTTCGTCTGGCTCTCGAAGACCGGTTCCATGACCTTGATGGAAATGGCCGAGATAACGCTCTTGCGAATGTCAGAGGCGTCGTAATTCTTACCGTAAAAATCCCTCAGGGTCTTAACCAGGGCTTCCCTGAAGGCAGATTGGTGGGTCCCCCCCTGGGTGGTGTACTGTCCGTTGACAAAGGAATGGTACTCCTCACTGTACTGGGTCCTGCTGTGGGTCAGGGCCACTTCGATGTCATCCCCTTTGAGGTGGATGATGGGGTACAGGAAATCTTCCGTGTTATTGTAATCCTCAAGGAGGTCTTTCAGCCCGTTTTCGGAGTGGAATTTTTCCCCGTTGAACACGATGGTCAGGCCCGGATTCAGATAGACGTAATTGCGCAGCATCCGTTCGACGTACTCGTTGCGGTACCGGAACTTTTTGAATATCTGGTCATCCGGCACAAAGGAAACCTTGGTACCCCGTTTGCGGGAAGTCTCCTCGAGGAATTCCTCCTGCGTGAGTTCCCCCCTTTCAAATTCAGCGGTTTTGGACTGTCCGTCCCGGTTTGATTCGACCCTGAAATAAGATGAAAGCGCGTTTACGGCCTTGGTCCCCACCCCGTTTAATCCCACGGATTTCTTGAAGGCCCGGGTATCGTACTTCCCTCCGGTATTCATCTTGGATACCACATCTACCACCTTGCCCAGGGGGATGCCCCTTCCATGGTCCCGTACGGTAACCCGATCATCCTTGATGAAAATTTCGATGGTTTTACCCGCACCCATCACGAATTCATCGATGCAGTTGTCTATGACCTCCTTCAGGAGGATGTAAATGCCATCATCATGTGAAGACCCGTCCCCAAGCTTCCCAATGTACATTCCGGGTCGCATCCGGATATGCTCTTTCCAGTCAAGGGATCGGATATTCTCTTCTGTATACTGCGTTTGTGCCATAAATGGGGAGTTACCCCTGCTAATATAAAATTTAGGTTAAGAAATCAAAATCAGGCCACGTTAAAGTAATTAACAATAAAAACCCGAAAATGTTGATAGTTCCGCGCCCGCCAACCCACGTTGCAGCGCGGTTATACATTGAAACGGAAGTGCATCACATCCCCGTCCTGAACCACGTACTCCTTGCCCTCAATCCTCATCTTGCCTGCCTCACGGACCTTGGCCTCACTCCCATACGCCTCGTAATCGGCATAGGAAATAACCTCTGCGCGGATGAATCCTTTTTCGAAGTCCGTATGGATGACCCCTGCCGCCTGGGGAGCGGTGGCCCCCACGGGGATCGTCCAGGCCCTGACTTCCTTTTCCCCGGCGGTGAAATAGGTCTGCAGGTTCAGGAGCTGGTAGGCGGCCCGGATCAGTTTTGAGGAGCCTGGTTCTTCCAGTCCCAGATCCTCCAGGAACAATTGCCGCTCCTCATAGGTTTCAAGTTCGTTTATGTCGGCTTCCGTGGCAACAGCCAGCACCAGCACCCCGGCATTCTCCCCGGCGACGGCTTCCCGGACCCGGTCCACATAGGCGTTCCCGGAAAGGGCAGCCTGTTCGTCCACGTTGCAAACGTACAGGACCGGTTTGTCCGTGAGGAGCTGAAGGGGTTTTACAAATTCCTCCCGCGCCTCTTCTTCCAATGGGATCGCTCTGACGGAAATCCCCGACTCGAGCCCCTTTTTTACGAGTTCCAGCACCACGGCTTCTTTCTGGGCCTCTTTGTTGCCGGTACGCGCCGTGCGCCCCACTCGCTCGAAACGCTTCTCAACGGTTTCCAGATCCTTAAGCTGCAGCTCTATGTCGATGGTCTCCTTGTCGCGGATGGGGTCCACGGAGCCGTCCACATGAACGACATTGTCGTTGTCAAAGCACCTGAGCACATGAAGGATGGCGTCGGTTTCCCGGATATTTCCCAGGAACTGGTTGCCGAGCCCCTCCCCTTTGCTGGCCCCTTTGACCAGGCCTGCGATATCGACAATTTCCACGGTGGCCGGGACTACCCGTTCCGGGTGGACCAGTTTTTCAAGCACCTGCAGGCGCGGGTCCGGCACGTTAACCACCCCCAGGTTGGGTTCGATGGTGCAAAATGGAAAATTGGCGCTCTGTGCCTTTGCGTTGGAAAGGCAGTTGAACAAGGTGGATTTACCTACATTTGGCAAGCCGACTATACCTGCTTTCATAGTGGTGTTTTCAGAAAAAGGAAGGCGTTTGGCCTCCTTTGTATTAATGAGGCGCAAATATAGAACTTCTCAGGGTGACCTGCCACCTGGAAAGCTAATGAAATCGACAGGTTAATTTCGGGGCCGGAACGTAACAAATCAGAAGGCCATTCGTCTTAACCTCAAAACTACCCTTGAATGAGATTCGTCATTTTTTATCTTTTCATTTTACTACTCCACGCACAAGTAACAGCTCAAACCATTACAACCCGCCTGCTCGATGCTGAAAGCGGGGAACCCATCCCCTTTGCAACCGTCATAACCGGAGCGAACCGGGGCACCATAACCAATGAAGAGGGCTACCTGAACCTCGATTTGTCCAGCCTGGAGGGTTCCTCTGTCCGGCTCTCCTGCATGGGATATGAATCCCTGGAGGTGGATGTAAACACCCTTGGGAATACCGGTGCCATCCGGTTGAAACCTGCGCCCATAGAACTTAATGAAGTGCGGCTGGGGGAAGGTATTCCCGATGCGGAAGAAATTATGCGGGAAGTCCGCAGGAATCTTGGACGCAACTACCCTGCAGAGGCTTCCTACGAGCTCTTTTACCGGCAATCCGATTTCATGAAGTTTGACCAGCTGGATATGGAGCTGGAAAAAGCCTCGGACCTGAATCGGCCCGAACTGGAAAAGGCCAGGAAGGAACTCAGAGATTTCAGCGGCTACATCCGGGATAGCCGTGCTGTGAAATTCCTCGATTTTAATGGCCGGTACCAAAATCTACCAGACACAAGTCTCCTCCAGGTGGACCGGGTAACGGAACTGCTGGATGCCAAAAAGGATTTTTCCATGGAAAAACTACAGGAAAGGGCGCAAAAGATCATCCTGTCCCATCTGGACAGCACCCGGACCTACAAGGTAAAAACAGGGATGTTTACCGTGGAGGACAGTATTTCCATGAAAGGCGAGTTCGGGGAAGACCAATCCGGTGACAGCATTGCCATTTCGTCCTTAAGGGAAAAAATAACGGGTGCACTTTCAATAGCCGGCCTCAGCGAGGGAAAGCGGCTTTACGGGTTCCTGGACGAAGAATCCTATCGATACGAATTTCTGAAGCCCACCTATTTCGATGGCAACTACGTCTATGCCCTGGGATTCCGGCCGGACACCCGCAAGGCAAAATTTTCAGGTACCCTCTACATCGATGCGGCCACCTTTGCTATTTTAAAGGCAGATTACCAGTACGCCGACGGAAGGAGAGGAGAAAAGGTAAACCTGAAATTGCTGCTCGGGGTGAAGTACGTGGAAAACATGGACCGGGGCACGGTTATCTTTCGAAGGAGCCAGGAAGGCAAATATCATCCGTATTACATTCATAAAGAATACGGTAACTATGTTTATTTACACCGTAGCTTAAAATTTATTGAAAACAGTCCCTCCAAAAAGAAAGTACGGTTCGATTTTCTCATGGAAGGAGGGATACGGGAAAAGGAAAGCCTGTTGCTTCGACATGAAAATGCCCCATATACGGAGGGCATGCTGTCCCAAAGCCCGGAAAAAATAAAGATCCGGAAGCTGGAGCGCTACGAACCCACCATCTGGCAGGATATCGAGATCATAGCCCCCCTGGAAGAGATGAAAAACTTCAGCGTCACCAACTGACTCAGTCGTCAGGGTGCATAAACCGCTGCTTGGCCAGGAGCTGGTCCTCGGTCTCCACGTGGTCTACATCGGGTACGCAGCAATCCACCGGGCATACAGCGGCGCACTGGGGCTCTTCGTGAAAGCCCATACACTCCGTGCACTTATCCGGTGCGATGTAGTAAAATTCATCGCTGACAGGTTCCTGAACCGCATCCGCATCCACCTTTTTGCCGTCCGGCAACACCACCTCCCCTTTTAGGGAAGTACCGTCGCTGTAGCGCCATTCGTCTGCGCCTTCATAAATCGCCGTGTTGGGGCATTCCGGTTCGCAGGCCCCACAATTGATGCACTCGTCTGTAATGATGATCGCCATAGGTTCTTTTTCAGAGAATAGTGATCGCCCGGCTTGTCAGAGGCCCGGCATATCTTTATTTTTGCACAAATTTAATGGACGGGGCTTTCCCGGGCAAATTCCATGGAACACAAAGATCCTTCTTACCATGCACTTCTGAAACTGGGTCAGATGCTCCGGGAGGCGACTGGGAATTCAAAAAACGGGCGTCAAAACCCCCAACACCTTCAGGGTGAATTGAATACGGTCCTTCAAGCCGCCTACCAGCAAAATCCCTGGTTTACGCGGGAGTCCTGCCTGCATGCACTGGCGTATTGGGGAAAAATGCTCCAACCCGAATTTTTGAATCCCTGGATGTCCCCTTACCCTTCCCCCACAAAAACCCCGCTGACCGTCGCCCTGATCCTGGCGGGAAACATTCCCCTGGTTGGCTTTCACGATCTGTTGTCCGTCCTGTTGACCGGAAACCGGGCCATAGTCAAATGCGCTTCCAACGACCAAGTTCTCCTGCCCTACCTCAGCGGAAAGCTCGCAGAATTCGATCCGGAATTGTCCGGGAGGATCTCCTTTACCGACGGGAAACTGAGTTCGTTTGAGGCCGTAATTGCCACGGGAAGCAATAATACTAGCCGCTATTTCGAATATTATTTTTCCAAAAAGCCCCACATCATCCGTAAGAACAGACACGGGGCTGCTGTCCTCACCGGTAGGGAAACGGCAGATGACCTGCGGGGCCTGGCATCGGATATTTTTCTCTATTTCGGGATGGGATGCCGCAGCGTTTCGAAGCTGTTCGTCCCGGAAGGATTTGATTTTGACCCGGTCTTTGAGTCGTTTTACCAGTACAAACCCCTGATCGACCACCATAAATACGCCAACAATTACGATTACAACAAGGCGGTCTATTTAATGAGCGGCAGCCGGATGCTGGACAATGGCTTTTTGCTCCTGAAAGAGGACCCCTCTTTCGGGTCCCCTATCGGCACTTTGTTTTATGAGACCTATGCCTCGGAGGATTCACTTAAAAGACGGCTTGAAGAGGCCGGAGAATCGGTTCAGTGTGTGGTTGCCGGACCCTGGATGGCAGGGGCTATTCCCTTTGGGAGGGCCCAGTACCCCGCTTTGTGGGATTATGCCGACGCTGTGGATACTGTTGACTTTTTGTTGAAAACATCCACAGCTTAAGCAGGGCAAGCAGACCTCCCTGCCAGTAATTTTTAAGAACTTTACACTCTGATGTAAACCCAGATCCAATGAAGAAACACAATTTCAGTGCCGGCCCCTGTATCCTGCCTGCAGAGGTAATGCAAAAGGCCGCAGAGGCGGTGGTTGAATTAGATGATTCCGGCCTTTCGCTGATCGAGATCTCCCACCGCAGTGAAGCTTTCGTGACCATCATGGAAAAGGCGCGGAGCCTGGTCCTGGAACTCCTGGGGCTGGAGGGCAGGGGCTACCAGGCCCTGTTCCTGCAGGGAGGCGCCAGCATGGAATTCCTGAGGGTAGCCTATAACCTGCTGGAGGCCAAAGCGGGGTATATAAACACGGGTACCTGGAGTGAAAAATCCATCAAAGAGGCCAAACTTTTCGGGCGCGTGGTGGAGCTGGCCTCCTCAAAAGACCAGCAATTCAAATACATCCCGAAAGGTTACTCCGTGCCGAACGACCTGGATTACCTCCACCTGACCTCAAACAACACCATTTTCGGAACCCAGTTCCGGGAATTTCCCGAAACCGGGGTACCCCTGGTGGCAGATATGAGTTCGGATATTTTCTCCAGAGAACTCAACTTTTCCCGATTTGACCTGATCTATGCAGGCGCACAGAAGAATATGGGACCCGCCGGCACTACCCTGGTAGTGGTCCGGGAGGACATTCTGGGAAATGTGACCCGGAAAATCCCCTCCATGCTGGACTACCAGGTCCATATTGGAAAGCAAAGCATGTTCAACACCCCTCCTGTATTTGCCGTCTACACCTCCCTCCTTACCCTGGAGTGGCTCAAACGACAGGGAGGGATTGGGGCCATTGCCGAACGAAACGAAAAAAAGGCCAAGCTCCTGTATTCGGAAATTGACCTGAACCCGCTTTTTGAAGGCTATGCGAAGGCTGAAGACCGCTCCGTGATGAATGCCACCTTCAACCTGACCGAGCCCAAGCTGAAGGAAACCTTTGACAACATGTGGAAGGAAGCCGGGATCAACGGGTTAAACGGGCACCGTTCCGTGGGGGGCTACCGGGCATCCATGTACAACGCCCTGCCAGTGGAAAGCGTCGGGGTCCTGGTCGACGTGATGAGCGACCTGGAAAGACGGGGTTGATCCACATTCGAAGGGACTTCCCTATATTTGCACGCCTATGATTGTACTTGCAAATGACGGAATAGCCGCAAGCGGCAGAGAGGCCCTCGAGAAGGCAGGCTTCCAGGTGCTTACCACACAGGTAGCCCAGGAACAACTCTCAGACTTTATCCAAAAGGAAAATGTACGGATCCTTCTGGTACGCTCCGCCACTCAGGTGACCCGGGAACTGATCGATGCCTGTCCTGACCTTAAACTTATCGGGCGGGGTGGTGTCGGTATGGACAATATCGAAGTGGAGTATGCCCGAAGTAAAGGCATCCACGTGGTAAACACCCCAAAAGCTTCTTCCGATTCCGTGGCTGAGCTGGTTTTCGCACACCTCTTTGGGGGGGTCCGCTATCTGCACGAATCCAACCGCAACATGCCGCTGGAGGGAGATCAGCACTTCAAAGCCCTTAAGAAGACCTATTCAAAAGGGGTTGAGCTAAGGGGCAAAACCCTGGGCGTTATTGGGTTTGGAAGGATTGGAAAAGCCGTGGCGCGTATCGGCCTGGGAATTGGGATGCGGGTGATCTACAACGATCAGGAAACCGCTTCAGACACCGTGGAGGTAACCTTTTTTAACGGGCAATCAGTGGCTTTTAACCTGGAATCAGCCCCGCTGGAAGAGGTCTTAGCCGAATCGGACTTTATTTCCCTCCACGTCCCGGCACAGGATAAAACCCTTATTGGAGGTCGTGAATTGGGGCTTATGAAACCAGGCGCCGCTCTTATCAACACCTCAAGGGGTGGTGTGGTGGACGAAGTAGCCCTGATGGAAGCCCTGGATGCCGAAACGCTCCGTTTTGCAGCCCTGGATGTTTTTGACTCTGAACCCAGGCCAGAAATCCAATTGCTGATGCAGCCAAAAATTTCTCTGAGCCCCCATATTGGCGCCTCCACCCGGGAAGCCCAGGAGCGGATCGGATTAGAACTGGCCGAACAGGTAATCGATTTGCTGGGGGATTAAGCAGAGAACCTGGAATGTTTCTATTCCTGCATTCGTGACAATTGGACATCCTCCAGCTGAAGTGTGATCGTTCCTTCTTCCCCGGAGTTGGCCTCCATACCTTCCCGATCTACTTGGGTGTCTTTTCCCAGGAACCGAAGTGGGATCTTTACCCCGGAGACTGCAAATTTCACAAGGATCTCCGAGGGCAATGCCAATGGTTCGCTTTTGTAGTGATACACTATGTCGAACACACCATTTTTCTTCGTGCTTATCTGAGATTTCAGGATCCGCAAGGCCGCGGTGTCCAGCCAAAGTGTGGCTATTGAATAGTCCGACCTGTCAGTGGTCGGGATGACCTTGATCATCTCGCACTGCCGTCCGGCAAACCGGACTTTCCCAAGGTTCAGGGTCATGAAGGGGTGCTTGTAGAGTTCATTGAGGGTAAGGTCCAGCCCGCGCTTTGGGATCAAGACGAAATCCTCGGAGGTGATCCGGATGGCTTCTCCCTTCTGATAGTGCACTTCGGCATATTTCACGGGCATGTTCACAAAGCTGATATCCACTTCCATCCGTACACGGGCCTGAAAACCCGAGATGGAATCCATCCGCTGTTTCAGTCGTTGCAGGGCAGGATCAACATCCTGAGCCAGTAGGCCGCTTCCCACCAAAAGGATTCCCCAAATACATTTTCTCCAGATCATTTGATATCCCTCTTTTGAAAAACCCATATTCCAATGCCTGCGAAGATAAGCGTATAGGCGCATAGTACAGCATTCTTTCTGAGGATGACCCCGGATGGGATCTCCGGGTAAAAGAGGTATTGCCAGGTATCAGTCAGTTTGGGGAAAAAATAGGTGTTTACCCAATCCGAGTGGAAATCAAAACGCAACAGAAGGGTGGTTCCGATAAGAAAAAGGGCTGCGACGATCCACGTAACGGTAGCCTCCTGAAAGAGCACGGCCAGGGTCAGGCTGACAGCCGCGTAAAAAACCATCGACAGGGAGCCCGTCAAAAAGGCGAGTATCAGTCGGTTGAATGCCTCCCGGGATTCGAAAAAACTCAACCCCTCCAGGAATACGACCAGGTCACCCCGGCCGAAAAGGGAATAGGACAGCAGGAAGGCGCTGCTTATGAGTATCCCGAGAATAATGGCTGTGAAAATCAATGCAGCCAGGTATTTGCTCACGATGAACCGCCATTTGGACACGGGTTGCAGCAAAATGGCCTCCACAGTCCGGTCTTTATACTCGGAGGTCAGGAATCCGGATACCACAATCATGAGAATCAGGGGTATGTGGAACCAGAAGGAATTCAATACGAGGTAGATGATCAGGTTTCCGTTGAGCAGGTCTCCCCGGAATTCAAAGGATTCCTTTAGGTTCTCCAGGAGCACCTCCAGGATTTCCCGCCCCTGGTAATACGCACTCACCATGATGAACGCCTCAAGCACAAACACGGCTGCAATGGCGTAATAGGTCTTGCGCTGTCGGAAGATCTTGTACAGTTCAGTCAGGAGCAGATGCCTCATGGTGCCTCCTTTTCAAACAGGATGCGCAGATCGGTCTGGGGGATACACCCCCTCAGGGTCACCCCGTCCTCCTGAGTTAGATTCTTAAGGATCTCTTCTATGGGCCGGGTTTCCGGGAAAAGCAGCGCACTCCCCTTCCGGTGCTCGGCATTCAGGGACTGGAGCAGCCGGGAGCCGGCAAGTCCGTCCCCATAGAGGAGATATCCCCGGGCAGCTGCCTGCAAGACTTTCTGGGCGGGCCCCTCCCGAACGATCTCCCCATGATTGATCACATAGAGCCTGTCGCACAAATCCCCAAGCTCCACCAGGTTGTGCGAAGATATAAGCACCCCGATCCGGCGCTTTTCGGCAAGGGACCTCACCTGCTGCTGCAGGGCGCGGATCCCAATGGGGTCCAGACCGGAAAAAGGCTCGTCCAGGATTACGCAGTCCGGGTCATTCAACAGCGCAATGGCCAGGCCTAGGCGTTGCTTCATCCCCATGGAGTAGTTCCGGACCGGGTCCTGCCGATCCGGAGCCAGGCCCACCTGCTCCATCAATACAATGTACTGCTGCCGGCTTAGAACAAGCCCCTGCACACGGGCAAAAACATTGAGGTTTTCGCGGGCTGAGAGGTATCCGTACAGGGCGGGTTTCTCTATGATTCCGCCTAATGGTTTAGGGGAATCCGATTGAAGTTCCAGCTCGCCTGAATCCATGCTTACCAGTCCCATCAGGATCCGGAAGAGTGTTGATTTGCCTGCGCCATTGGGTCCGATCAATCCGCAAATTTCTCCTTCGCGACATGCCAGGGATACCTTCTTAAGTACCTGTCGCGCACCATAGGATTTTGAAACCTCCCGTGCTGACAAGATCATCCGGCGCCCTCCAGTTGTATTTCGTGATAATTGAATTTAGGGGTGTAGTGTTTTTCCAAAAAGGTGCGTTCCCAAAAAGCCCTGCGAATCATAAAAAGAGGATCCCGAACCATAAAATAGGGAACGTAATGATACCACCTGACGCCCCTATTGGCGTAGTATTCCATTACCTCTGACTCTATGCCGAGCTCCTGGGCTGCCTGAATGGCCGCGTTGCGCTGACATTTAGAGCCAATGAACCTGTCCGCAATCCTCGGTTTGAAGCCGTACATAAAAAAGAGATCTTTGGCCTTTTTGTAATCCTGAAAGCGGGACCAGCCGTCCATGATCACCAGAAAAATATGGATGAAGGAAAACATAAAGGACCACAACCAGAACCCGATCCAAATAAGGTTTCCACGCGCAAAGGCATCCTTTACCATAACCCAGTACACATAGGATTCGAGGAGGAATAACAAAAGAGCCCAATGCAGCAGCCTTCCTACCCGATAGTAGGAAACCCAGGGATGTGGCTGTCTTGGAAGTTGAGAACCGGACATGGGCCAAATATAGGGATATTTCAAATTTGTTAAAGGCGTCTTAAATTAATTTGGGTAAAACGCACGATTTCCTGGTCGCTGTCCGTGGAATTCCCGGTCAATTCCCGTATCTTCTACCCTCAAAAATCAAAAAAATGTCAGGAATCACAGAATTATTTAACACCCCTGCGGGAAAAGAACTCATCAATGGAGTGGCCAGGGAAACAGGCCAACCCAGCAATAGAACGGCAGACGTGCTCGGGATGGCACTTCCCTTGCTTATGGGGGCCATGAAAAAAAATGTTCAAACCCCACAGGGGGCAGAAGGATTGATGAATGCCCTTTCTTCCCGGCATACCGGCAGCATTCTGGAGGACCTCTCCGGGTTTTTCGGGGGCGGGGTTGATCCGATTCACAAAAAAGATGGGGCCGGGATTCTCGGGCACATTCTCGGATCCAGGCAACCCGTTGTGGAAAACGAGCTCAGCAAACGCACAGGCCTCAGCGCTTCGGACATTGCCGAAATGCTCAAGATTGCGGCACCGGTCATCATGGGGTTGCTGGGTCGGCAACGGGCACAGGCCAACATCTCAGACCCTTCGGGCCTGAACACCCTGCTGGGAAGCTTGTTGGGAGGGCAGCCAAAGCAAAACCAGGACCTGATCACATCCCTGATCGATTCGGACGGGGATGGCAGCGTTCTGGATGACGTGGCCGGGATGGTGCTCGGGGGTGGCTCTTCCAACAAAGGGGGACTGGGCGACTTGCTGGGGGGCATATTTGGAAAATAAAAGGCCGAAACCCTCCTGTTGATTTGATGACCACCTGATAAAAACAGGTGGTTTTTTTGTATCTTATCTGAAAAGTTGCCCTATGAATCCGCGCGGACTGACCAGGATCTGTTTTCTTCTGATCCCCCTTTTGTATTTCGGATGCAAAAGCACCCAGGCAGAAGTGGAAATAACCCGGGAAGAACAGCAGGCCTTTCGGCAGTCCGAAGGAGAACCCGTCGTTATCTCAGACCCCGAAACGACCTACGAGATAATTATCATCGATCCGGGGTTCTACAGCTGGCTGAAGAGTTTTGCCCGTCCGGAAGGGTACTATTCCCAGGCATTTCTGGAAAACCGGAATGAAATTTATGTGATAAACTGGAACAACCGCGTTTTACTGCCTGGGCAGTACGATACCAGCCTGTATCAGTGGCCTATAGACTACGACCCAAAAGTTGATTATGGGTATGAGGTGAACTACAAATTATACAATTACTTCATCTATTTCCAGCGCAAATACAATCAGCGCCTGGGGCCGTTTATTCCAAGATTGTAATTTTTTTACCTTTGCCGGGTTAATAAGTCCTATGAAGAAACTCAAGGAGCGCTGGGGAATTACATCCAATTTCCAGCTAATCATCATCCTGGTCGTATTTTCCGTAACAGGTTCCACGGCTGTTTATGTCGCCAAACCCTTCCTGAACTGGATTGGCCTCCACCCCGATGGATTCCCGGATGCCTGGTGGGGCTCCTGGATATACTGGACCCTTCGTATTCTTGTAATCTTCCCGATCTACCAGGTATTGCTGGTAGTCATAGGGACGGTTTTCGGGCAGTTTGCGTTTTTCTGGAACCTTGAGAAAAAAATGCTGCGCCGCATGGGACTTGGATTTTTACTGCCCGCTGAAGCCCCGGAGACCAGTCGTGACAAGGCTGGGTAAAACTCTCCTACGTATCGGTGGATTTCCTTCCCCTCAGAAGGAAGGTATACACCCACATGAGCGTAAAGGAAGGGATGATGTCCAGCCCCGGGAGCAGCTCCTCCAGAAAGGCCACTACCCCTGCGATCTTTCCCTGACGCCCCGGATATAGGCGGGTCATAAACCACCCGGCAACTGGTGCCCACAACAGATCCAGGAACTCCCCCAGGCCCGGAAGGGCAAACGTAAGCATCCCGATTCCATCCAGAAGCAGCCCTATGAGCAGCTTTTTGTATTTCCCATCCATGCAGCAGAGAGGTTAGCAGGCTTTAATATCAGGAGAGGTCCGAGCTGATGAGCTTGAGGAATTCGTTCCGGGTTTCGATTTTTTCGAACTGCCCCCGGAATCCGGAGGTGGTGGTCACAGAGTTTTGTTTCTGGACCCCCCGCATCATCATGCACATATGAGCAGCTTCTATCACGACGGCCACCCCACGAGGCTTTAGGGTCTGGTTTATGCACTCCACTATGTCATCGGTGAGCCGTTCCTGTACCTGCAGTCGGCGGGCAAAAACATCCACCACCCTGGGGATTTTACTCAACCCTACAATATGCCCGTCCGGAATATAGGCTACGTGGGCTTTCCCGAAGAACGGGAGCATGTGATGCTCGCAAAGCGAATACAGCTCAATGTCCTTGATGATGACCATCTCGCTGTAGGTCTCCTTGAACATGGCGCTTTTGAGGATTTCCACCGCATCCTGACGGTATCCCTGAGTTAGGAACAACATCGCCTTGGCTGCACGTTCCGGTGTCTTTTTCAAGCCCTCCCTTTGGGTGTCTTCCCCTATTTCACTCAGGATCCGCTCATAGAAATTCCTAACCCCCTTGGTGATTTCTATATTGTATTCCTCGAGATACCTGTATGGTGCCATTTAGATAGTTTTGTTTAAAGATGCTAAAAAAAGGCGAAATGGCCCGCATCCCCGTCAAATGCACTGAGTCCAATGCGGCAATCTGCAGGCGGGCATCGTTTCATACCCAATTTTGACAAGTCTGGCTGAATCCGTACTTTCAGCCCTTTAAAATAATGCGATGATCCTGGCTGGAAACATTCATAAATCCTATGGTTCCGTTGAAGTTCTCAAAGGGGTGAGCCTGGAAATCGCCAAGGGAGAGGTCGTCTCCATTGTCGGGGCCTCAGGGGCAGGGAAAACCACCCTGCTGCAAATTCTGGGAACCCTGGACACCCCAAATGCCGGTAAGCCCTGCCGGATTGAAATTAACGGGAGTGACATCACCCGCCTCACCGAAAAACAACTCGCCAGGTTCCGGAACCAACACATAGGCTTCATCTTTCAGTTTCACCAGCTCCTGCCTGAATTTAGCGCCCTCGAAAATGTCTGTATCCCTGCCTTTATTAAGGATACCCCCCGGGCAGAAGCCGAGAAGCAGGCCGTCGAACTCATGGAATTCCTGGGGCTCGGCCACCGACTGCACCACAAGCCTGCGGCCCTCTCCGGTGGTGAACAACAGCGGGTAGCCGTGGCACGTGCCCTGATCAACCAGCCCTCTGTGGTGCTTGCGGACGAGCCCAGCGGGAACCTGGACTCCGCCAGTGCGGATCGGCTGCACCAATTGTTCTTCGAGCTCAGGGATCGGTTTGGACAAACCTTTGTCATCGTTACCCATAATGAGGAACTGGCAGCCATGGCAGATCGGAAGCTGACCATGGTAGATGGAAGGATTGTCGATGAAAATGGGGATTGAGGAATTACTGCTTTTTTTAAGGCATCCCGCGTACCAACCCGATGCGGACCAGAGCTGGAAGCACAAATTCAGAAGCCTTTCGGGACTGCTGGTACTCGCACTGGGGATCGGTTTTATCCTGGCCTTCTTTCTGGGTGCTTTGGATGCCCTGACCCCTTGGGACTCCGGTCAACACGTCTTTGAAGAGCTTGTGGACCGGTTTTCGGTTTTTCAGATTTTATTGCTGGGTATCCTGATCGCCCCGGTCATTGAGGAACTGGTGTTTCGGGCACCGCTGTGGTTTTTCAGGAAGTCTACCTATTTCAAATGGGTCTTCTGGATTTTCACCCTCCTGTTTGCCCTGGTACACCTGAGCAATTATCAGGGCATGCAGGGCTCATGGTATCTGGCTCCTTTGCTGGTAAGCCCTCAGCTTAGCCTTGGGATCATCCTTGGTTTTGTCCGGGTAAAATTCGGCCTTCCACCGGCCATGGCATTTCACGCGGCGTACAATGCGATCCTGCTCGGGCCGATTCTTTTACTGAACCATACTGGCCTCCTGGCATCATGAAAAAAACAGAACTAAAGGCCTTCCTCGATGAGAAGACACAGCAGTATCAGCAGCCCGGGTTTCTGGAGACAGACCCCATTCAGATACCCCACGGCTTTAGTCAAAAAGAAGATATTGAAGTTTCCGGTTTTCTCACCGCC
>CBDUBB010000012.1:0-18657 GCA_965365265.1 uncultured Flavobacteriaceae bacterium | reverse complement strand
TTCCTGCCCTGGGGGTTTGACAGGAGTAAATGAATCGTAACTTAGGGGGGGTATGGACCATCTTCCGAATCATCAGACCTTGCTGGCCAGGTTCCTTAAATGGCGGTACCGGCACATTTCACACAAGACCTTCACCCAGCTCATGAGCGTGGTGGTGGGTTTTCTGGCCGGTCTGGGAGCGGTAACCCTCAAGAACCTTACCTATTTCATTGAATCCACCCTGGACAAAGGGGTGCTTTTCCTCAGCAACGAATTGTATTTTGTACTTCCGATCCTTGGGCTTACAGGCGTTTTTCTCTATGTGAAATACGTCCACCGGGAAAAACTGGAACACGCCATCTCCTCCATCCTCTTTGCCCTTTCCCGTCAGAAGGGGATCATCGAGGCCAAAAAGATCGTCACGCCCCTGGTGACGGCTCCCCTGACCGTAGGCTTCGGGGGGTCCGTAGGGTTGCTGGGCCCTGCCGTGGCCACCGGGGCAGCCCTGAGCTCCAACGTCTCCAGGTTGCTCCACATCAATTCCAAGGAGCGGTCCCTCCTGATAGCCTGCGCCTCTGCCGGGGCCATTGCCTCCATTTTCCAGGCCCCGATTGCGGCTATTATATTTGCCGTGGAGGTCTTCAGCCTGGACCTGACCATGCTTTCCATGCTCCCTCTCCTGCTGGCCTCCATCTCCGGGGTACTCACCTCCTATTTCTTCCTTGGCGATGAAAGCCTGTTCAACTTTGCCCTGAACGAATCCTTTGAGATAACCGATACGGTCTACTATATCTTGCTGGGCGTGGGCACAGCGGTAGCCTCGGTCTACTTTACCAAGATGTATTTCAGCATCATGGATTTTTTCAAACGCTTCCGCAGCCCCAAGTATAAATTGCTCGCCGGGGGGCTTGCCATCGGGGTCATGCTTTATTTCATCCCGCCCCTCTATGGGGAGGGTTTCGGGTTTATCAACAACCTCCTGGAGGGAGATCACCTCAAAGCCCTCGGGAAAACCCCTTTTGACGCGTATACGGATCAGATCTGGGTGGTCATTGGCCTGTTGTTCGGGATTACCCTTTTCAAGGCGGTGGCCATGACCACGACCTTTGCGGCCGGAGGGGCCGGGGGGATCTTCATCCCTACCATGGTGATGGGCAGCGCCCTTGGCAACGTGGTGGCCAAAGTCCTGAACAACCTTCCGCTGGGAATATCCGTCAGCGAGGCAAATTTTACCCTGGTCGGAATGGCCGGTCTGATAGCCGGGGTGTTGCATGCTCCCTTGACCGCCATTTTCCTTATAGCAGAGATCACAGGGGGGTATGAGCTCTTTGTACCGCTGATGATCTCCGCGGCCATGTCCTACCTGATTACCAAAAACACCATGGACCATACCATCTATACCCGTCAGCTGGCGGCCATCGGGGCCCTGATCTCCCACGACAAGGACCAAACCGTCCTGAGCATGATGGACCTGGACGAGGTGGTGGAACGGGATTTCAAGGAAGTCCACAAGGAGATGACCCTGGGGGAAATGTTGCATCAGTCCGTGGCCAAATCCGGACGAAACATCTTCCCGGTAACCGACTCAGAGGGCAAACTCCACGGGATCGTTTTGCTTGATGATATCCGGGAATTCATGTTCGATGTGAACATGTATGACAACATCCTCGTGGATTCCTTTATGCAGACCCCTCCGGAACAAATCTTTTACGGGACGGATACCATGCAGCAGGTGATGAAAAAGTTCCACGACAGCGGGGCCTGGAACCTACCCGTAATACGGGAGGGAAAATACCTGGGTTTTGTCTCCAAATCCAAGTTGCTTACTGCCTACAGGAGAAAGTTGATTAATTTTAGTCCCTGATATGCGAAAACGAATCAGATACCTGGTCCTGCTAATCGTCCTGGCCTCTCTGGGGAGCATTGGCTATGGGTTTACGATTATGGAATCGGCTCCGGTAAATGGGAACAAATACATCGGCTTCGGGGTGGTCGGACTCTTTTTACTGGCCATGCCCCTGTTCCTGATCTTCGAAAGCCGGGGTAAGAAAATGAAGGACTATATGCTGACCGATGACAATATCCGAAAAATGAGGGAACGCAGGGAGAACGGCGCGTAACAGAACTTTTTAGGTCGATTTTACCCCCTTCTGATTACCAATATCCTCAAAAAAGTATACCTTCGCATTACATTAATTTCTTTTATTTTTTTTACGATGACTGGTACAGTTAAATTTTTCAACGAATCCAAAGGCTATGGATTCATCACCAACGATGATACCGGAAGGGACATCTTCGTTCACGCAACAGCCCTGGACGGGTTACAACTCAATCAGGGAGACAAAGTAGAATATCAAGAAACCGAGGGCCGTAAGGGAATGGTCGCGGCCGATGTGCACATCATCGGATAAACTTATTTTATTTTGAAGGCTTGGAAGCACTGCGTCAGACGCGGTGCTTCTTTTTTTAATTCAGGTTACGCTTCTGTATAAAAAATTGCCGTAGCAGGCTGGAAGCCTCATTCTCCATAATACCCCCTACGAGCTCCGTTTTCGGATGGAGCTTTCCACCGGCCGAAGAAAAGCCCCGCTGGGGGTCATAAGCCCCGAAAACCACCTTTGAGATCTGGCTCCAGTACAGGGCGCCCGCGCACATCTGGCAGGGCTCAAGGGTCACGTACATGATACAATTGTGCAGGTACTTTCCCCCCAGGAAATTGGCCGCTGCGGTAATAGCCTGCATTTCGGCATGGGCCGTTACATCCCCGAGTTTTTCGGTCAGGTTGTGGGCGCGGGCAATGATGCGGTCATTAACCGTAATGACCGCTCCAACCGGTACCTCGCCTTTTTCGTAAGCTTCTTCGGCCTCCTGAAGGGCCTTTTTCATAAAATACGTGTCGTCCAGCGCGAATTCCATAGCCTCAAAAATACAATTTCCGAACGTCCCTCCCGCTTTTTGAATTTTGAAATTGAATTACCTTTACTGCCGGTAATGAAACTGCTGCCCCACATATCCTCTCCCCAGGACCTGAAAAAACTCCAGGTGGACCAACTCCCGGCCCTGGCGGAAGAGTTGCGGGAATTCATCATTGATGTGGTCTCCGTCAAGGAAGGACACCTGGGCGCCTCCCTTGGAGTGGTGGAGCTTACCATCGCCCTGCATTACGTCTTCACCCCCCCGGATGACCGCCTGGTCTGGGATGTGGGCCACCAGGCCTACGGGCACAAAATCCTGACCGGGAGACGGGAAAAGTTTGAGAGCATCCGGCAGAAAAACGGCCTGAGCGGTTTCCCGAAACGGGAGGAAAGCCCCTTTGACCCTTTCGGCACCGGCCATTCTTCTACCTCGGTCTCAGCCCTTCTGGGCATGGCACTGGCGGCCCGGCTTATAGGGAATGTCAGGCGGCAGCATATTGCGGTAATCGGGGATGCCTCCATCGCAAGCGGGATGGCTTTTGAGGCGCTGAACCATGCAGGGGTCTCCGACGCCAACCTGCTGGTCATCCTGAACGACAATGCCATAGGGATCGACCCCAGTGTAGGGGCCCTGAAGGAATACCTCACCGCCGTCAAAAAAGGGGGCGGCGGGAATGAAAACCTGTTTGAAAGCCTCAACTTGAGGTATTCAGGGCCCATGGATGGGCACGACCTGCCTGGCCTCATCCGGGAACTGGGCCGTCAGAAAGCCGAAACCGGCCCCAGGTTGCTGCATCTGATCACCACCAAAGGCAAAGGCCTGCAGAAAGCAGAGGAAAACCAGGTGATCTACCACGCCCCGGGAAGGTTTGACAAAACTACGGGAGACCTGCTCCGGACCGCAAAATCCCCTGACGTCGGACCCAAGTACCAGGATGTCTTCGGGCACACCCTTGTAGAGCTCGCCCGGAAAAACGAGAAGATCGTTGGGATCACCCCGGCTATGCCCACAGGGAGCTCCCTGAAATACATGATGGAAACCTTCCCCGAACGCACCTTCGATGTAGGCATCGCCGAGCAACACGCAGTTACCCTGGCGGCCGGCATGGCCACCGAAGGACTGACCCCTTATTGCGCTGTCTATTCCACCTTCCTGCAACGGGGGTATGACCAGGTCATCCACGATGTGGCCCTTCAAAACTTAAGGGTGGTGTTATGCCTGGACCGGGCCGGGCTGGTGGGAAAAGACGGTGCCACCCATCACGGTGTCTTCGATATCGCCTACCTGAGGTGTATCCCGAATTTGAGCCTGGCAGCACCCATGGACAACGTGGAATTGAGGAACATGCTCTATACGGCCCAGCTGGAAGACCTGGGGCCCGTGGCTATCCGCTATCCCAGAGGTTACAGCCATAACCCGGACTGGGAACAACCTTTCAGGAGGATTGTCTGGGGTAAGGCGCGGACCCTCAAAGAGGGAACCCGCGTGGCTGTATTGAGCCTGGGTCCCCTGGGGCAGGAAGTAGCCAGTGCCATACAGGAATCAAGGTCCCCTGGGGCTTTCGGGCACTTCGATTTCCGGTTTGCCAAACCCCTGGATTCCGACTTACTCGAAGAAATCAGCAGAACTTATTCCCATTTGGTTACGGTGGAAGACGGCTGCCTCGCCGGTGGTTTTGGAAGTGCTGTGCTCGAATACCTGGCGGACCGGGGGATTGCCATCCCGGTGACACGCCTCGGCATTGGGGATGCCTTTGTTTCCCACGGTACACCTGAGGAACTCTACAGGGAGGAGGGACTGGACCGGACGGGAATACTCCGGGTTTTAAATGAACATCTGGATGATACTTAAAGCAAGGCTCTGGATTTTAACTGTTCTGGTTTTTATGCTCTGGGGGGCCGCCACCTACGCCCAGGACAGCATCCCCGTGGACACCATCGTTATCAGGACGGTTCAGGAGCCTGTCGAGATTATCCCCAGGGGAGTATCCCTGATGAACCCCGTTATTTCCTTCAACCAGACCAAACCGCTTGTCAAGAAACGAAAAAGGTTCCGGGTCCCCTCTTTCTGGGAAGAATTAAATGAACTGGACTTTCAGCTCAGCGAAGTAGCGTTTGTCAACTGGAATGCGGGTGGTGACAATGCAATCTCAGCCCTGGCCAAGCTGGAGTTTGAACGCAACTATAAATTCCGGTATTTCCAGTGGGACAACAGCCTTGAAATGCGTTTTGGCTGGAATGCCCAGGAAGGGAGGCAATGGCGAAAGACGGACGATGCTATCCGGCTCAGCAGTACCCTGGGATACCGAAGGGATACCATCAGCAGCTGGTATTTTTCGGCCAAGGCAAATTTCAATACCCAGTTTGCCAATGGATACAAGTACCCGGACCGCACAAAACCTATTTCCGCCTTCATGGCGCCAGGTTACCTCTTTATGGGTGGGGGAACCTCCTACATCCCTGAAGGAAAGAAATTCAACCTGTACCTCTCGCCCCTGACCTTTAAAAGCACCTTTGTGCTGAACCAGGACCTGGCCAACCAGGGCGCCTTTGGGGTACAGGGCGCGGTGCGGGATGCGGAAGGGAATATCATTACCCCCGGTAAAAAAGTCTATCGGGAAATGGGTATCCTGGTGACGCACAAATGGGAGTTGCCCGTGACGAAGAATGTGCTGCTGGACCACAACCTGGGCCTGTATACGGACTACCTGAACAATTTCGGGAATATCGACGTCGACTGGCAGATTACCGCCAAATTCACGGTAAACGAATTTATCAGCGCTACCCTGCTGCTGCATTTTATCTACGATGATGACATCAAATTCGACCGGGTGGAAGACGATAACGGCGTCGTGATCGACCCTGGCGTGCCGCGGATACAGTTCCGGCAGCAGCTGGGCATTGGCATCAACTACAAATTCTGATCCTGCAGCTGTTTCCCGCTAATCTTGTTGTGGATGTGGACGGCCGCCCGGTCTGAAAGTGAAGCCACAAAGGAACAGGCCTGAAGCAACACTTCATAGACGGATTCCGCCCCGGGCTGCCCTCCCTCAATAGGGAGCATGCTCAGAATGAGCCGGTCATAGGAAGATGCCCGGCCTTCCAGCTTGGCTATCAGGGCGTAAGTACTAACCTCCAGGATGTCCGAAAGGATCTTGTACCCAGCCACTTCCTTCTCAACCACCTCGGGGGCCTGGTAGATCCGTTTGACGCTGAGATCAATAATGTCTTCTATCTGGGCACGGTACCTGCTTTTATCGAGGAGGGCCACTTCCAGTTCTCCGTTTAAGATTGCCTCTTCTTCTTCCATAAAGATGCGGACGGCATCCTGCACCAGGGTACCGATCGCAATGGCGCGCAGGTACCCAATCCTGTCGGGCATATGAGGGATACCCCGGTATTTTTCGGTGTTGATTCGGTCCTTAACGAGCTTTATCAGGTATTCAAGGGCATACTCCTCAGGGACCAGCCCCAGGTTGATGCCGTCCTCGAAATCGATGATGGTATAGCAAATATCATCTGCCGCCTCCACCAGGTAGGTAAGGGGGTGGCGACAATACCCAATACCGCCTTCCAGGCCCATGGAACGAAGCCCCAGGTCTGTCGCTACTTCCTGAAAGCCATCGACTTCCGTCTGGAACAGCCCGAATTTTTTGGTGGCGATCGGGCCTCCTTTTTGGTGCGGCAGGGATTCCTTCGGGTATTTCATAAAGGCCCCCAGGGTGGCGTAACTCAGTCGCAGCCCGCCGGGGACCCCTTTGCGGGATGCCGTCAGCAGCCGATACCCGTGCGCATTCCCCTCAAAGCGGACCAGGTCCTGGTATTGTTTGTCGGTAAGGGCTTCCCTGTACTTTTGCCCGGGACCCCGGGTAAAGAAGGTACCAATGGCCTTTTCCCCGCTGTGCCCAAAGGGCGGGTTCCCGATATCATGTGCAAGGGCCGCTGCGGCCACTATGGCCCCGAAGTCGTTGAACTGGTAGCCGTGAGCCTGTACCAGGTGGGGGTGTTTTTCAAGCAACCGTGCCCCGGCCAGGCGGCCCAGGCTGCGCCCCACCACGGAGACCTCCAGGCTGTGTGTCAGGCGGGTATGCACAAAATCCGTTTTGGAGAGAGGGATCACCTGGGTTTTGTCCTGCAGACTACGGAAGTAGGGGGAGAAAATGATCCGGTCGTAATCCACCTCAAAGCCCAGGCGCGTCTCGTCCTGTTCCTTTCTGAGCCTTTTGTGCGTATCCCCCTGCCGGCGGAGGGAGAGGAGTTGTTCCCACTGCATCATACCTGCTGAATTTGAGGGGAAAGATACCGCTTTTTCAGGGGTCTCCCTAAAGGGACTTCACGCCCCTTAACATTGGCTTAATGCCGTAACATTTGCCTAACACTAATGCAAAAAAGGTTTAACACTGGGCTAACAGGACCTTTACAGGCATATGTGTTCTTTGCACCCGGATACGAATACCAGCAAATGAGAATCTCTCTATATATTATAGTGTTCCTTTTTGGGTCCAGCGTTTTCGGGCAGGCAACCGGTTCGATTGTCGGAAAGCTGATCGACAAAGAAATGAACGATGATCCGCTGCCTTTTGCGAATGTCCTTATCAAAGGGACTACCAAGGGGACTACATCCGATTTCGACGGGTTATATGAACTGGACGGCCTCGAGCCGGGCACCTACACCGTAGTCTACAGCTTCCTCGGGTACGAAACCGTGGAATTATCGGTTACCGTGGAGGCAGGCAAAGCCACGGAGGTAAACGTCCCCATGACTGCTACCCAGGGAGTTTCCCTGGATGAGGTCGTTATCGTTACCTCTGCAGCCAAGGACACCGAGGCGGCACTGCTCCTGGACCAGAAGAAAGCCGTCGTAATTCAGGAGGCCATCAGCGCGGAAGCCCTGAAGCTCAAGGGGATTGATGATGCTGCAGCTGCGGTTTCCCAGATTTCCGGGATCTCAAAACAACAGGGATCGGACGACGTCTATGTGCGCGGGCTGGGGGATCGTTACCAGACCACTACCATGAACGGCCTGTCGCTTCCTTCCAACGACGTCAATAAGAAGAATATCGACCTGAACCTGTTTTCCTCTGGGATCCTTGAAAATGTGGCCGTAAGCAAGGCGTATTCCACCCTTTTCTACGCTGATTTCGCAGCTGGAAACGTTAATGTCGATTCAAAGGAATACACCGGAGACGCGTATTTCAAGGTAAGTCTGGGGAGCGGTCTGAATACCAATGCCAGCGGACTTGATTTTGTCCGATCTGAAGGACCCAGCGCCTATGGGTTTTACAACCGCTACGAGTACAATCCGTTTAATGTGGTTCTGGCCCACGGGGTAGACCCGCAATCCGCCTGGGATCCCATCAACCTAAACGGCGCGTTTGAATTCGGAAAATCCTGGAATATTGGTGAGGAATCCCGCCTGAGCCTTTTTGGGTCAGCCAGTTTTGACAATGGCTATTCCTACAGGGAAGGGCCGGCGGTTGATTTTACCAATTTGCTGAAGGTCAATTTTCCCAACGTAAACGAATATGTATACGACACGAACACCACGGCCCTTTTGAACCTGACCTATCGCATCAACCCCGAGCATAAATTAAGTTACACCAGTCTTTTTATCAACAGCGCTTCTGACGCGGTAGGATACTATGGTGTAAATGGTCAGGGTACCAACCGGGATGCCATCATCACCACAGATGAAGGGTTTTACGTGATGAATGTGCAGTTCAACCAGGATATGATCTTCGTCAACCAGCTTAATGGTTCACACACTTTTGAAGATAACTGGACCTTCGACTGGGGAGTTGGCTTCAACAGGGTATATTCCGATGAGCCCGACCGGAAACGGATTACCCTGGAGAACTACCAGCTGGCCCTGGATGACGACCCGGATACCAACCCGGTGTTCTACACCAATATCCCCTTTGACAACCAGCGCTTCTTCCAGAGCATCGATGACAGTGAGCTCAATAGTTATATGGCCCTTGGTTACAAGGCCTCGGATCAGTTGACCTTTGGTTTTGGATACAACGGTCGCCGCAAGGAGCGGCAGTTTAACAGCATCCGGTATGGATACCGGATTGTAGAGAGGGACAATACCCCTGTCACTGACGTGAACAACCTGAATCAAATTTTCAATGTCGGAAACATCAACATACCCGCCGGCTCCGGCCTTTGGGACCTGGTGGTGCTGAACCCGATCAACAACCAAATTGGAAACATCAACCGGCCCGGACTCCCTGAAAACACCTACACAGGATTACTGAACGTTCACGCGGGGTATGTAAATGCCCAGTGGACTCCTTCTGAAAAATGGTTGATCGTACCTGGCATTCGTCTCGAATCCTTTTCGCAGTCCGTGGAATACGATGTGATCAACATCCGCCCGGATGACCCTGGTTTCAGGGATGTATACGAAAATATTTTTGTGCCTTCCCTGAACGTGCGCTATGCGCTGACAGAAGATGCCAACCTGCGGTTTGGCTTCAGCAAAACAGCCTCCTTCCCGGAATTCAAGGAGGTGGCACCCTTCGTCTACGAATCCGTGACGCAGCGGGTGGGTGGAAACCCCGACCTGTTGGGCGGTCTGAACGGGTCCGGAGCCACGTATTCGGATGTGTATAACTACGACCTGAAATACGAGTGGTTCATGGACCGGGGGGAACTCATCTCCCTCTCCGCCTTTGCTAAGACCATCAAAAACCCGGTCAACCGTGTCGTGGCTGCGGATGCCACCGGAACCCAGCGGTATTTCCGGACCGGGGACCAGGCAGACATACTCGGGGTGGAGCTGGAAGTCCGGAAGAACCTCCTGTCCGATTCGGATGACAATCCGGTGTTCTCCATTGGCCTCAATGCTGCATACACGCATACCAAACAGGACCTCAAGGATATCCCGGCCGGGGAAGACAACACCTTCGGGACCACTTTTGACAGGGATTCCGACAAGCTTGAAGGGGCTTCTCCTTTTATCATCAACACGGACCTGAACTACAGCCCCGTTTTCGGGGATTACAAGCCCAAGGCCACCCTGGTCTTCTCTTATTTCTCGGATCGGATCTTCTCCCTGGGTGCAGGAAGCCTGGGCAACATCGTAGAGCGGGCCGTCCCCTCCCTGGATTTTGTCCTGAGAAACGAGATCGGCGACCATTTTGAGGTAAACCTGAGTGCTAAAAACCTTTTAAATCCAAACATTTCTTTAGTAAGAGAGAACACCGGTATCGGTGATGTGACTATTCGTGAATATACCCTGGGGGTAAATCTGGGTCTTACCCTCGCCTATAAATTCTAATACTACTTTAAACTTTAAACAATGAAAAAGACGTTTTTAATCCTTGGGGTAGCTGTTGCCCTGTTGGCTTCCTGTGAAGCTGATGATACCCCGGACATTGTAATCAATGATAACAGCACTACCAACATCATAAATGGTGGCGGTGGCGACAATCCAGGGGACACCGTGGTATCCCTCAGCGGCGTGTACACCGAGGACCTCACCCTGGATGCCGACACGGAATACCTGGTTACCGGGCCTGTGCTGATGGCCAGTGGGGCCACCCTTACCATCCCGGCCGGAAAGACCATCCGGGTACAACCTGTGGGCGTTAATGCCTACATCGCTATCCAACAGGGGGCGCAAATCAATGCGGTTGGTTCTGCTTCTCAGCCCATCGTCCTGACCTCGAACGCCAGCAGCCCCGGGGCCGGGGATTGGGGAGGCCTGGTAGTATGCGGTCGTGCCTCTATCAATTCCACCCCTGTGGGATCCGACAATACTGCCACGTCAGAGGTTGGACAACTTTCCTACGGAGGAAACATCGATACGGATAACTCCGGGACCATTCAGTACATGCGTATCGAATACGCCGGTGGCGCTATCGACGGCAATGCAGAGTTGAATGGCCTTTCGCTTTATGCCGTGGGAAGCGGGACGACCATCGACCACATCCAGATCTTCGAGGGGTCTGACGACGGGGTGGAATTCTTCGGGGGTACTGTGAACGTTAGCCAGGTCGCCATCGTAAATTCAGAGGATGACTCCATTGACTGGACCGAAGGCTATACCGGGACCCTTACCGATGTATACGTACAACACGGGACTGCGCATGACAAGGCATTTGAATGTGACGGATACAACTCTGATTTCAGCAACGAAGGCGGTTATTTCTCTGCGCCCAACGTTAACAACGTAACGGTTATCGGCACGGGAGTAGCCGGGACTGAAGCCATTCGCCTCAGGGCAGGCACTCAGGGAACCTTTACCAATGTAGTGGTAACCAATTTCGAGGAAGCCTTTGACCTTGACGGGGATACAGGCGATAACCCTACCGGACAGGGCGTGCTGGACGGGTTGCTGCAGGTGATTGACGTGACCTTCAATAACGTGACGACCAAGCTGAAGAACGATACCGGCTTCGAATTCACGGAGGCGGACTTTATCTCCGGAGATGGTAACGGGACCGGAACCGATGTGACTTCCTGGGGGGCCGGATGGACCGTGGGGATTGAATAGACCCTTTGTGCTTTAAACAAAAAAGGCCGTCACTGTGTGACGGCCTTTTTTATGCGATTATAACCTTACCGCTGAAGTGCCAACTTTTCACCTTGTTTCCATTGATGCACCGCGACGATACCATTATTGGAATAATCTACTTCTTTAAGAACATCTTGGTCCCAGAAGAACCATTTGCCGTGCTTTTGTCCGTTCAAATAGGTCCCCATGGAAAGCTTCTCTCCCTCAGCCGTGAAACTTACCCATTCACCGTGCAGTTCTCCTTCCAGGTTATACGTTCCCTGTTGTTGAACACTTCCATTTTCATGATAATATACAACCTCAATTAGGTTTTGATCTTTAAGCAACGTCACATCACGGTCCTGTTCTTTCTGCTGGGCAGATATCAGCCAGGGTGCCAAAAACAACAAAAGCAGAATCCTCTTCATCTCATTCAAATTTGATTTATAAAGTTAGTTGATTTTTAACTTTAAATCAACTTTTACTTAACCTTTTCTTTACATTGAACGTAAGTTGCTGATTTTTAGTGCTCCCTCACCTACTCTTTTCTACAAAAATTCACGATTCCTTAAAGTTCAGGTTACTGTAAAATCACTTCTTTGGCTGATTTTTGATAAGTGTTTAAACACCTTTTTTGTATTTCATATAAAGTTTAGTTTTTGTCGACTCTATTTGTATGAATACGATTAACTGCCTTTGGCCAAGGCAGTTTTTTTATGCTTTCAGACGAAATATGGTAATACTTACTTAACTTTATCTTAACACTATTTATCGTCTTTTGCTTCGACAAAAAACTAAACTTATATGAAGCTCCGACTATGGGTGGTACTCCCCATGTTTCTTCTTTGTACCACCTTGTTTTCACAAGAAGACAATGCACCACTTTTTGGCAAGGGACTCTTTAATCTGAAAGGAAAAGAGGACAGCTGGACGATGAAAATTGGTTTTCGTATGCAGTTCCTGGCCTCCAACTCCTGGCTGGAACAGGATAACGACGAAGGATTCCTGCTGGAACCTAATACAAATTTTCTAATACGCCGTTCTCGCCTTAAGTTCGATGGCTTTGCCTTCAGCCCAAAACTCCAGTATAAATTCGAGCTGGGACTATCCAACAGGGATATGTCGGGTACTTCGATCTTCACCGGAAATACTCCCAGATTTATAATGGATGCCGTGGTGAAATGGAATTTCTATGAAAACTTTGTGCTTTGGGTGGGACAAACGAAATTACCGGGCAATGTTGAACGGGTTGTTTCCTCCGGGAATATGCAACTGGTGGATCGTTCCCTGCTAAATGCCCGATTTAATATAGACCGGGACATAGGTTTTCAGCTTCGGCACCATCTCAAGCTCACTGACACCTTTATCATCCGAGAAATCTTTGCTTTATCGCAGGGGGAGGGACGTAACGTAACAACCGGGAACCTCGGGGGCCATCAGTATACAGGCCGTATAGAATTACTACCCTTTGGTTACTTCAAGAATAAAGGGGACTATTTTCAAAGTGACCTTGAAAGGGAAGAGACACCCAAACTCATGCTGAGCGCTTCATATGACTACAACGACAATGCCGTAAGGGCCCGCAGCAATATGGGCGTCTATATGATTACCGATACGGGTTTTCATGAAACACCTATCAAAACGGTTTTTGTAGATGCCATGTTTAAATACCAGGGGTTTTCCTTGATGGCCGAATATGCCTCAAGATCTGCTGATGATCCAATTGCAAGGAATTCAGATGGCACCCCTACGGGAGTAGTCGTCCAGGAGGGGAATGCTATAAACCTGCAATCAGGATACCTGTTTAAAAACAACTGGGAGGTGGCCGGAAGGTTTACCCATGTTGTGCTGAACGAGAACCTGACAGGGACTGGCCCTCAAAGTCAATATACATTAGGATTTTCAAAGTATTTTGTAGGTCACAAGCTAAAGGTGCAGACCGATGTAAATTACCTCGATCTGGATGATGATACCGGCGTGGTGTTATGGAGGCTTCAGATGGACCTACACTTCTGAAAATATAACTTTTACATAACACACTTGCGGTCAATTGAAGACATATTTGTACATTGTATTTTAAGCGAGCATGGATAATATTTATTTGTTGATGATCATTGCTTTGGCAGTTCTTGCCATCGCAGATTTGGTAGTTGGGGTCAGTAATGATGCCGTTAACTTCCTGAACTCCGCTATTGGATCAAAAGCCATTTCCTTCAGGACCATAATGATTGTTGCCAGTCTCGGGATTGCATTCGGGGCCATTTTTTCAAGTGGTATGATGGAAGTGGCAAGGAAGGGAATTTTCAATCCCGGGGAATTCTATTTTGACGAGATCATGTTCATTTTTATGGCGGTCATGATCACGGACATCCTGCTCTTGGACTTTTTCAACACCCTGGGAATGCCTACCTCCACTACGGTTTCCATTGTTTTCGAACTTCTCGGGGCGGCAGTAGCCATGTCGCTTATAAAAATCGCTGCTGATGGGGGAACCTTCGGCGAGGTAGTCAACTATATCAACACGGCCAAAGCCACAGAAATCATTCTGGGTATCTTGCTCTCAGTGGTGGTTGCATTTTCCATTGGCGCCCTTGTCCAATGGATTTCGCGTCTTTTGCTTTCCTATAATTTTGAGAGGAAGGCAAAATGGGTAGCTGCCGTTTTCGGCGGTATCGCGCTTTCTGCTATAACCTATTTCATATTGATGAAAGGGATCAAGGGAACGCCCTTTGCAGGTGAAACCTACGACCTTATCGGGGGGATGAAAATCTCGGAATTCCTCGAATCACAGGTCATCCCTATTATTGGGATCAGCATTGTTTTCTGGTCCCTGTTCTCCTATGTTTTGGCAACAGCCTTTAAAACGAACATCTACAAGCTGATCATCGCCGTAGGCACTTTCGCCCTGGCGCTGGCCTTTGCCGGAAACGACCTTGTTAACTTTATCGGGGTTCCTATTGCGGCTTTTCAATCCTATGAGGCATGGACGGCTTCTGGGGTCGCCCCGGGCGAATTCAGCATGTCAGTACTTTCTTCCAAGGTTCCAACCCCTACTATTCTGTTGTTCATCTCAGGGATGGTAATGGTAGTTACCCTGTGGCTTTCCAAGAAGGCCCGTTATGTGGCCGATACTGAGATCAACCTGGCACGGGAAGGGGAGGCCAAAGAGCGTTTCGATCCCAATTTCCTCTCAAGGAGCATCGTGCGGTTTTCCATTCTCGTCGGAGCTTATACCCGTACTGTTATTCCAAATTCCATACAACAGAGGATCAGTAAAAGATTTGAAAAGCCGGTAATCAAATTACACAAGGGAAAAGTGCACGAATTGCCTGCTTTCGATATGGTTCGCGCTGCTGTAAACCTCATGGTGGCGGGAATCCTGATTTCCATCGCGACATCCTACAAACTTCCTCTGTCCACTACCTATGTTACCTTTATGGTGGCCATGGGAACTTCCCTGGCGGACAAGGCCTGGGGAAGTGAAAGCGCCGTGTACAGGGTCGCCGGTGTGTTTAATGTAATCGGAGGCTGGTTTATGACTGCGCTTGTGGCTTTCGTTGCTTCCGGTGTCATATTGACGATAATCAGTTTCGGTAAAGGGACCGCCATCGGAATCTTATTGTTCATCGCTATCCTGTTGATCAGCAGAAACTACATTTCCCACCGGAAAAGAAGCCAGGAACTCAGAGCTGAAGATAGCCTGCGAAGAACGGAGAGCAGTCATTTGAAAGGAGTTATCTCTGAAAGTGCTCACAATATTTCCAAAGTTGTCAAAAGGAGTAACAAGATTTATACGAACTCCATAAACGGCTTGTCCAAAATGGATTTGGACCTGCTTAACAAAAACAAGAAACAGGGCACCAAACTCTTGGCGGAAATAGATGATCTAAGGGACAGCATTTTTTACTTCATCAAAAACCTGGATGAGGGTAGCCTGGGGGCCAGTAATTTCTATATAAACATTCTGGGATACTTGCAGGATATGGCACAGTCACTCGAATATATTGGAAAAGTCTGCCATAACCATGTTAACAACAATCACAAGAAGCTCAAATACAACCAGATAAAGGAACTTAAAGAAATAGACCTGAAACTTGAGGAAATACTTAGTTTCACCAAGGAAATATTTGAAACGGAGTCCTTTGACAAGCTAAAAGAAATCGTAGAAGGCAAGCAGGAACTCTTCGAAATGCTGTCTCAAAAAATTGAAAAACAGGTGGCCCGTACCAGGACAGAAGAATCGAGTCCAAAAAACACCACCCTGTATTTCTCATTGCTGCTGGAGACCAAGGATTTTGTAAATGCGACCATGAACCTTCTGGAACAGTACAAGGAAGCTCACGAAGGCTCGATAAACCAGATCCCTGTTTCCAAGTTGCCGCTTGGCTAGGAAGGGGCGAAACACCTTATCATCAGACCGGGTTGATTTCCTTTTTTCAATTCAGTGCTTCACAAATCCTTTTGGGGCTCATAAAGTAAGCGGGCAACGAGGATCAGGTTCTCGATCATATCGTTGAGGTTATCGTGGTCGTTGACCAGGGAAGAGGCCATTTCAGGGGTGATCTTTTTCTCCCGGATCAGCGTATCGATCTCCAGGTTGCCGGCGTGGATGTTTTCAGAAGCTTCCCTTGAGAGCTTGGCCAGTTTGCCAACGTGTACCTCCCCGTCCCCATCCTGAAATTCCCTGATGACCCGGAGTACCTTGACCATTTTCTTCCTGAAATCGTCATATTCCGAGATCATGACTTTGTGGCCCTCCTTCAGGTACCGGGACACGTTTCGTTTCACCTCCCGGGCATCTTTGATGATCTCCACCATCTTCCGGTTTGCCAGCTTCAATTCACTTACGCGCTGGTGCTGGTCTTCCGAAAGGTTCAGGTCACTCTGGGCATGGACGGCATAGGCAATGATCTCGCTGTAGATCCGCTTCACCTTGGTCAGGTACAATTCCCGGACATCCACCTGAAGATCCTCCCGGGACTTTTTAACCACCTTTTTGGGCTTCTTTTCTGACCAAATATCCGTCCGGTGCAGACTGAGGGCATGGGCCACGATCTCAAAGACGGCGTGTTCAAAAAGATAGCGGGACTCCTGTTCCAGGGCCGCTATGGCAGTTTCAGGGTATGACAGCGCCTCTTCACTGAGGAATTTGGGCTCCTCCATAGGGCGTTCGGGCAATGCCCTTTCCGGAACGATCCAGCTGACAAGCCGGGCAAGCGGTTTAACAAACCATACCATGATCAGCGTATTGACCAGGTTAAAAAAGGTGTGGAAGAGGGAAATAGCCACTGGGACGGCCACGGCATCCGCGAAGGGTGATCCATTTCCGAGCTGCTCGGTCACCCAGGAGACCCCTCTTAAGAAGGGATAAAACACCAAAAGCATCCAGAGTACCCCCAGCAGGTTGAAAAAGAGGTGTGCCATGGCCGTCTGTTTTGCCCTGAAATTCCCCACGATGGCCGCCAGGTTGGCGGTGATGGTGGTCCCGATGTTTTCCCCCAGGATCATGGCTGCTGCTGCCTCAAAGGGGATCCACCCTTTGGCCGTCATCAACAGGGTCAGGGCCATGGTGGCGCTGGAGGACTGGATCAACATCGTTAGCAGGGTTCCCACCAGCAGGAACAAAAGAACCGAGGCAAAGCCATGTTGGGTGTATTCCTGGAGGAACTCCAGGATTTGTGGGTTCTGCTGGATATCCGGCAGGTGCTCTTTCAGGAACTCCAGGCCCACGAACAAAAGGCCAAAGCCAATGATGAAGTTCCCCCAATGCTTCCAGGATTTCTTTTTGAGGAAGGTGAGGACCACCCCCAGGCCCACCAGGGGCAGGGCTACGGTGTTCATGCTTACCTTGAACCCCAGTAGGGTGATCAACCAGGCCGTGGTGGTGGTCCCTATATTGGCCCCCATGATCACACTGATGGCTTCGGCCAGGGACAGGAGGGAGGCATTTGCAAAACTCACCACCATCAGGGTGGTGGCCGAGGAGGACTGAATTACCGAGGTGATCAGGAACCCGGTCATTACCCCGCGGAACCGGTTGGAGGTCATTGTGGCCAGAATGGCGCGCATCCGGTCCCCTGCCACCTCGGTGAGGGCGTCGCTCATCTGCTTCATCCCGAAGAGGAAAACCCCCAGGGCGCCTATTAATTGTAAGATCTCTACAAAACCGTATTCCATGCTACCTCACGCACAACGGCGCAATCAATTATTAAATGTACTAACGTTAAAGTAACGTAAAATTACCAATCTTTGCGGGAAGCCAAACTCCGGTATATGAGACCCTTTTACATTTTGCTTTTCAGCCTGCTCCTTCCCGTTGCGGTCCATGCACAGAATCCCACTGCCGAAGAAATCCTCTCGCGAAGCATCCAGTACCACGATCCAAATGGGGTGTGGGGAACCTATCAGGGGTCCTTTGTGGTAGTCATGGAAACTCCAGGCGAAGCGCCGCGGCGAAGTGAAATCTCCATGGACCAGCCGGCGGACCGGTTCCGGCTTTACGTGCAAAAGGCAGGAACGACAAAGACCTATGAATGGAATTCAGGCACCTGTTCCCTAAGCTTTAACGGGAAGGCGGAATTTTCAGAGGAGGTTGCACAGGAACACCGCCTGACCTGTGAGCGGGCAGAAATGTACCGGAACTATTATTCCTATCTCTACGGACTGCCCATGAAGCTCCGGGATCCGGGCACACATCTCGACCCAAAAGTGGAAAAAAAGAAGTTCCACGGAAAAGACTACTGGGTGCTGGAAGTCCGGTATGACCCCGAAGTGGGAGAGGATCTGTGGTATTTTTACATCAACCCGGACACCTATGCCATGGAAGCCTATCAGTTCTATCACGACGTCGCAAAAAACGACGGGGAATATATCCTTCTGGAAGGGGAACACCGGTTGGGAGGCATGCGCCTTCCAAAGATCCGGACCTGGTATACCAACAAAGAGGATAAACTACTTGGAACTGACACTTTACAGAATTTATAGTGCATTTCATCGATTAAATCCCTGCACATAGGCCCTGACAGCTTTTTAAAAAGTATTTTCAAAAGGCGTAATGCAGGGGCATGACTACTCAACTTTTCGAACAAACATTCCTTAGGACCTACGAGCTGGATATCGGTACGTTCCGTTTTTATGAAAACATCGTGATCGGTCAAATCCGGGAGGGGATGCAGATAGATCTGGACAATTCCCTGCCACTTTTTGCACTGGCCTGGGAACAATACCGCAACAAACCTGTAGTCTATATCTCGGACAGGA
>CBDUBB010000011.1:0-19665 GCA_965365265.1 uncultured Flavobacteriaceae bacterium | reverse complement strand
CCAAAGGCCTCGGTATCATCAAAATTATCATAGGCCAGAATGAGGCGGTTCAGGTCCAGCCGGTCCACAAAGAACGCCCGGTTGATCTCATCTGAAATGGTCCTGTAAAATACCCCGGTAGTCAGGCTTCCCAGTTCAAACCTTCGCGTGTAATTCAACTCATAGGAAAAGGTGAACTGCGGCCTCAGAGAAGGGTTCCCGAAGGAAGAGATAAGGGGGGTGGCGAATTCCCGGATGGGATTTACCTGAGAGAGACCGGGACGGTCCACCCTTCTGCCTACGCTGAGCTGAAACTGGTTTTTTTCACCCGGGGAGTAGGTGAGGAAGCCCGAGGGGTAGAATTCGGTATAGCTGTCTGTAAAGGCCCGGACCTGGTTGGTGTCTGCCTTGACCTCCACATTTTCCACGCGCACCCCCAACTGGTAGGACCATTTCCCGGAAGTGCGGCCGTAGGTGGCGTAGGCTGAATAAATGTCCATATCGTATATAAAGGCCGTGGTTGCCGTCGGGACGAGTTCCCCTCCTGCATTGTAGGAAAGTCCCGTGGAGCGGTAGTCTGTATCCGTTTCAAAAAGGCGGGCCTGCAACCCGAGCTCCAACTTGGAAAGGGAATCCACCGGGTTTACGTAATCCAGGTTCACCGTGGTCTGTGTCCGCTCGGTATCCACAAAATCGGTGTAATCGGGGAACGGGTAGGCGCCACTCAGGTCGAAGTTTGCTACTTCCTCACTGTCAAAGATGTTGAGGTCTGCCTCCAATTCCACGCTTTGTCCCTCCTTTCCAAATAGGAGTTTGTAGTCGAAGTTGTATTGCTGGGAGTGGTTCCCCTGATCACTTACAAGGAGCTGCCCAAGGTTCAGCTGCGGGTTGTCCGGATAGAACACTTCCGTGTCTACATCCAGCAGGCCGTCATAGTAATTCTGATTGGTGAAAAAGGAAAGGGTGTTTTTATCATTCAGATAGAAATCCACCCCCACCTTATAGAGGTAGGATTTGTTGTTGGAAAGCACGTCGATAAATTGTTGGGAGTTTTCATCGATCCGGTTCACCACGCCGTCATTTACATACTTGCCTATGTTCGTTCCCGCATTTCCGTAGAGGTTGAACTTCCCGTTGCGGTAATTCAGGTCCAGGGAATTGTTGAACTTTGCCTCCAGTCCCTTGGTCAGTCCCATATTCAGGTTGCCGTTTAATCCGATGTTGGCGTTCTTGTGCAGGATGATGTTGATGATCCCGCTCATCCCCTCAGGGTTGTATTTGGCCGAAGGGTTGGTGATCAGTTCAATAGATTTGATGGAAGTGGACGGGATCTGCCTCAGCAGCTGTGCCACAGGGACATTGGAGAGTTTTCCATCTACCATGACACGCACATTGGAGTTGCCCCGCATGGTGATCTCCCCACTTTGCTGGTCCACGTTCAGGGAAGGAATGTTGTTCATGATGTCGGAGGCGGTGGGGCCTACCGTGGTCAGGTCCTTGCCTACATTGATCACCTTACGGTCTACTTTCTGCTCTATGGTGCTGCGTTCCGCAACCACTTCCACCTCGCTCAGTTCGGTACTTTCCGATTCCAGGGAGATGGTTCCGAGTTCAACTTTTTTCTTGTTGGACGAAATGTGAAAGGTCGTTTTGTGGGTTTTGTAACCGATAAACTGCACTTCCAGCAGAAAATCCCCTTCGGGTAGTTTTTCTATGAGGAATTCACCCTCCTCCGTGGTGATGCCCCCGGTAAGGGTCGTTTGGTCGGAAGCCGATTTGATCACAATGGCGGCATAGGACACTGCCAGCCCCTCGCTTTGGTCGATAACTCTCCCGGATACGGATCCGTTCTTAAGGTCTGTTTCGGGGTCGGGGTCCAAGGCGAAGGAAGGGCTCAACACAAAGAGGAGGAACCCAAACAGGAGGAGTTGGATTTTCATGATGGTTCGTTTTTGATGATTGATTGATGATATAAACAAGACGATCCCGCCCCGAGAATGTTACAGCCAGTATTCCATTTCCCTGACAGCCATTCAAATCTCCGTTAAAAAATGAAACCCCGCCGACCCAAATAAGAGACGACGGGGCTTCGATCATTGCCTGGCCCTACTAAACACTAACCATTAACTAAAGAACACGGCCGGGTCAATGATGGTATTTTTACCAGTTACTTTAAAGACGAAAATTCCCTAGCTTCGTTACACGGGTTAACATGATTTAACAGGGATTCCATGAAAAAAACGCTTGTCTTCGGGGCTTCGGTAAAACCGCACCGGTACAGTTATATCGCCATCAGAAGGCTTGTGGACGCCGGGGTGGAAACTGAGGCCTTTGGTCTGAGGGAAGGCCGGGTTAAAGGGGTGCTCATACGAACCAGCCTGGAAGGAATTGAAGGAATTCATACCGTGACCCTCTATATGAATCCCACCCGGCAGCAGCCGTTTTACAAGGCCATCCTGGAACTGGAACCAAAACGCGTCATATTCAACCCGGGAACCGAAAACCCGGAGTTCTATAAGCTTCTTGGGGATAGTGGGATTCAGGTGGAGGTTGCCTGTACCCTGGTGATGCTCTCCATGGACGCGTATTGAGGCAAGTCAGCTTCTATTTCGCTCCCGGATCAGCCAAAGTCCCAGGAAGGTGAGCAGTCCGTTGAGCGGCAACAGCTCGTACCCGATCTGGTAACCTCCCAGCCATTGCTCAGGGATATTGGCAATCCCGATCATAAGAAGGATCACCCCCAGGGCCACGATCCACACCAACCGGTCCTTTACTCCGTACCTGGTGAGAATTCCAAACGAAAAAAGGCCGAGCAGGGGCCCATAGGTATAGGTGGCCACGGTGAGAAGACCGTCGATTACGTTGCGGTCCAGCACGTATTTAAAAAGGATGACCACGGCGATCAATAACAGGCTCATGCCCACATGGGTCTGCTTCCGGATCTTCTTTCTCAGGGACTCCGGTTTTTTGTCGATCCCCAGGAAATCGACGCAAAAGGAGGTGGTGAGCGAGGTCAGGGCACTGTCCGCACTGCTGTAGGCAGCCGCTATGAGTCCCAGCATAAAGGTGATTGCCACCGACATGCCCAATCCGCTGTTCAGGGCGATTTCAGGGAAGAGCAGGTCCGATTTCGGGCTGCCGTCCATCTCCGGGAGGCCGACCGAGAAGGCTTCCGCATATATAAACAACAGGGCTCCCAGCAGGAGAAAAACAAGGTTGACCACCACGAGGACAATACTAAAGGAGATCATATTCTTACGGGCGTCTCCAAGGGATTTGCAGGTGAGGTTTTTCTGCATCATATCCTGGTCCAGTCCGGTCATGCAGATGGTGATGAACATTCCCCCGAAAAAGGATTTCAATAAATGATTCCTGTCCGCCCAGCTTTCCGTAAACCACGTTTTGCTGTATTTTTCCAACTGTTCAGATGCCAGGAAGTCCGAAAACCCCCACCCCAGTTTTTCATTGATAAAATAAATGGACAGGCCGACGGAAATAAGCATGAACAGGGTTTGGAGCGTATCGGTCCACACAATTGTCTTGATGCCCCCCCTAAAGGTGTACACCCAGATAAGCAGGATGGACAGCACCACGGTAAGTTCAAAGGGAACCCCCCAGGCGTCGAAGACGAATTGCTGCAATACGATGGCGACCAGGAAAAGCCGGAAGGCCGCCCCCAGCACCCGGGAGATAAAGAAGGAGAATGCCCCAACCTTATAGCTCATCCAGCCGAAGCGCCCTTCCAGATATTCGTAGATTGAGGTCACATTCAGGCGGTAGTAAATCGGCAGCAGTACGAAGGCGATGACCAGGTATCCTGCCAGGTATCCCAGCACTACCTGCATATAGGAAAAGGAAGCGCTTTCCACGCTTCCCGGAACAGAGATAAAGGTAACCCCGGAAAGGGAAGCCCCGATCATGCCGAAGGCCACCACGAACCAGGGAGCCGATTTTCCGGCACGGAAGAAATCGTCGTTGGAATCATTCCTGCCGGTTATGTAGGAGATCAGAAGCAGTACCAGGAAATACGAACCTATCAGGACCAGGATATGCAGTGGGGTCATGGGAAATCAGGCTGAGAGTTCCCGGGTGGCTTCTGCAGGCCGTAACCTCCTAAGATGCCTGCTTTTCCCCGGGGCATATTTCTTTGGGGTCCAAAGTACAAAACTTAAAATAGATACGTAATTTTGTCCGTATGGAAATTTCGTCCAGACTCCTGCAGAAGGCCGTAGAGGAAATGTCCCAGCTTCCCGGGATCGGAAAGCGGACAGCCCTGCGGCTGGTGCTGCACCTGCTACGCCAACCCGAGGCCCAGACTGAATCGCTCTCCAGGGCCCTTCAGGAACTCAGGAGTGGTATCCGGCATTGCTCGGAATGCCACAACATCTCCGACACGGAGGTTTGCGAGATCTGCAGCAATCCCAGGCGGGACCGCACCATGGTATGCGTGGTTGAAGATATACGGGATGTCATGGCAATAGAGAATACAGGCCATTTCCGTGGTCTGTACCATGTGCTTGGGGGTAAGATTTCCCCTATGGAAGGAGTAGGCCCACAGGACCTGACCATAGATTCCCTGGTGGAGAAGGTGCGGAAAGGGGAGGTGCAGGAGCTCATCTTTGCCCTGAGTGCGACCATGGAGGGAGATACGACCAATTTCTATATGTCCCGGCAGCTGGAAGGCATGCCTGTGAAGCTGACCACCATCGCAAGAGGCATCCCGGTAGGCGATGATCTGGAATACGCCGATGAGGTCACCCTTGGCCGGTCCATCTTGCAACGGATCCCTTTTGAGGGGTCTTTAAACCGGTGAAAAGTATAAATATGTCAGAAATAAGGCATTAATTTTACTATTTTTGCAAAAATTATCGTTCTAAAAGGTATCCAGGTACGAATATGTCAAAATTTGAACTGAAATTGCCACAGATGGGGGAAAGTGTTGCCGAGGCGACCCTAACTTCCTGGCTGAAAGAAGTGGGTGACACCATCGAAGCAGATGAAGCCGTTTTTGAAATCGCCACAGATAAAGTGGATTCTGAAGTCCCCAGCGAGGTAGACGGGGTGCTTCTGGAAAGATGTTTTGAGGTGGACGACGTCATCAAGGTGGGTCAGACCGTCGCCATCATAGAGGTGGAGGGGGCCGGGAAGACCGCAGAAACAACGGTCGTCCCTGAAGCCTCGCCTGTAGCGGAGCCCGCACCGGCCATGGCTACGGAAGTGGAACAAAGCGTTGCGGTGGCCAGGGAAACGGCCGCCCCCGCACCGGCTCCCGAAATTGGGTCGGGTTCTGAGCGGTTTTACTCTCCCCTGGTCCGGAATATGGCCAGGCAGGAAGGAATTACACAGGAAGAACTGGATGCCCTCCCCGGCAGTGGCAAGGATGGCCGGGTTACCAAAGACGATATGCTGGCATATATCGAAAGCAGGAAGGCAGGAAGTGCTCCTGCTGCCAGGGAGGTTGCTGCCACAGCCCCTGAACCCTCCAAGCCAACGGCCCCTGCCACCACTTCTGCTCCTAAAACTCCGGTGGCCGCAGGCCCGGGAGACGAAAAGATCCCAATGACCCGCATGGGTAAGCTGATCGCCAAACATATGGTGGAAAGCGTCTCGACTTCCGCCCATGTACAAAGTTTTGTGGAGGTGGATGTTACCGGCGTGGTCAACTGGAGAAACAAGGTCAAGGATGCGTTCTTCAAACGGGAAGGGGAAAAACTGACCTTCACCCCCATATTTCTGGAGGCCGTGGCCAAGGCCCTCAAGAAATTCCCCATGATGAATATTTCCGTGGAAGGGGATACCATCATAAAGCGGAAACACATCAATTTGGGCATGGCCGCCGCCCTGCCCGACGGAAACCTGATCGTGCCCGTCATCAGGAATGCAGACCAGCTGAACCTGGTGGGGATGGCGCGTGCCGTCAACGACCTGGCCAACCGGGCCCGCAACAATGCCCTGAAACCGGATGAAATCCAGGATGGGACCTATACGGTGACCAATGTGGGTACCTTTGGAAGTATTTTTGGAACCCCCATCATCAATCAGCCCCAGGTAGGCATCCTGGCCCTGGGTGCGATCCGGAAGGTTCCCTCAGTGATCGAAACGCCTTCCGGGGATTTTATTGGAATCCGTTCCAAGATGTTCCTCTCCCACAGTTATGATCACCGGGTTGTAAATGGTGCCCTGGGCGGGATGTTTGCACAGGCGGTCGCGGATTATCTCGAGGCCTGGGACGAAAACCGGGAAATCTGAGAGCGGTATAAATCCATGCGGGGATGGTCTTTCCAATACCCGCCCAATACGCACACCGGTATGAAACTAGACCTGAAGCGCCCGATTTGTTTTTTTGACCTGGAAACCACAGGCACCAATATCGCCACGGATCGTATCGTAGAGATTGCCGTGCTCAAGGTACACCCCAATGGGAACAAGGAAAGCCGAAGCTGGCTTGTAAATCCGGAAATGCCGATTCCCGAGGCGGCCACTGCGATTCATGGGATTTCCGATGAAAGAGTCGCCGGTGAACCTACCTTCAAAGAAATTTCCAGGGATATCCACCAGATGATACAGGGCTGTGACCTGGCCGGGTTTAACTCCAATCGATTTGACATTCCCCTGCTGGCAGAGGAATTGCTACGTGCTGATCTTGACTTTGACATGAAAAATACCGTCTCTGTGGATGTACAGACCATTTTTCACAAGATGGAAAAACGCACCCTGGAGGCGGCCTATCAGTTTTATTGCGGGAAACAACTCAAGGAGGCACACAGCGCGGTGGCCGATACGCAGGCGACCTATGAGGTCCTGCTCTCACAACTCGAACGCTATCCGGAACTGGAAAACGACGTGAAATCCCTGGCTACCTTTTCCACCCACTCCGAGTTTGTGGATTTTGCCGGGTTTATCCGCAGGGACGATAACGGGGATCCCGTATTTTCCTTTGGGAAGCACAAGGGCCGCAAGGTGACTGAAGTGCTCGAGGCAGAACCGGGTTATTTCGGGTGGATCCTCAATGCGGATTTTCCCCTCTACACCAAGAAAGTGCTCACACAGATCCGTCTGGAGGGGATGAACAACAAGTTGTCCTGAAACGGATTTTATCCGAATGCTCAAAAATCCCAAACCATGAAACTCATATGTGTTGGACGCAATTACGCGGCTCATGTGGAAGAGCTTAAAAATGAAAGACCTGCGTCCCCCGTTTTATTCATCAAACCGGATTCGGCCATCCTGCCCAGCGAGCAGGATTTCTTCATTCCGGATTTTTCCGACAACATTCATTACGAAATCGAATTGCTGGTGAAGATCAAAAAGGTTGGCAAACATATCAGCAAGGCCTTTGCACCGAGATATTATGATGAGATCACCGTTGGTATTGATTTTACCGCACGCGATTTACAGGAGGAATTGAAATCCAAAGGGTTGCCCTGGGAGAAGGCCAAGGGTTTCGACGGGGCCGCGGTAATTGGCAATTGGGTCCCCAAGAGCCGGTTCAGGGATATGGGGGACCTGCACTTTTCCCTGGAGAAAAATGGGATTGCCGTTCAACAGGGACATACTAAAAACATGTTGTGGGATGTAGACGAAATAATTGCCTACTGTTCAACGTTTTTTACCCTTAAGAAGGGCGATGTGATTTTCACGGGCACCCCGGCAGGGGTTGGACAGGTGTCCGCAAATGATTACCTTTCAGGTAGCCTGGAAGGAGTGGAATTATTTTCTTTAAAAGTTCGATAAGATGATTTACAGTTTGGATAAGATCAGGGAAATGGCCGAGGGGGACGAAGAATTCATCCAATCGGTAGTCATGGTATTCCTCGAGGAGGTACCCGAAGACCTGGGCGGGCTTGAAACAGCGGTTGGATCCGGGGATTACGATCAGATCTATAAGCTTTCCCACAAGATAAAACCCAACGTGGACCTGCTTGGGATGGAGGACACACGTGCCCTGGCCCTGGAGATGGAAACCATGGGGAAAAATGAAGAAAACCTCGATGGCATACGGGAGCGCTTTCCCCGTTTGAAGAAGGACGTGGAGCAGGTGATTTCTGAGCTCAAGAGTGATTTTGGGGTGTAATGCTGGCCGAGATCGTTACTATCGGGGATGAAATCCTGATCGGACAGGTGGTGGATACCAATTCGGCCTACCTGGCATCGGAATTGCACAAAATCGGGGTATCCGTATATCAGATCACCTCCGTGCAGGATGAGCGGCAGCATATCCTCAATGCGCTGAAAGAGGCTGAAGCTCGGGCAGATATCGTTTTGATTACCGGAGGCCTCGGCCCGACCAAGGACGACATTACCAAACATACGCTCTGTGAGTATTTTGGGGACCACCTGGTGGCAAACGAGGAGGTCCTTGCGCATATAGAACATCTCTTCAAGACCTATATCAGCACCCCCATATCCGACCTGAATCGCAGGCAGGCGGAGGTCCCAAGCAAGGCTGTCGTGTTGCACAATGCCTATGGCACGGCCCCCGGAATGTGGCTTCAGGGAAAAAAGGCCGTTTTCGTCTCCATGCCGGGAGTTCCTTTCGAGATGAAACAGCTTTTTCAGGAACAGGTGCTGCCGAGAATCGCCGCCACATTTACACGTCCCGTCCTGCTGCATCGAACCCTTATTACTTATGGCCTGGGTGAAAGCGCCATTGCCGAACGACTGACCGAGTGGGAAGAGTCCCTGCCCGGGCATATGAAACTCGCCTACCTCCCCAATCTGGGTAAGGTCCGGCTGCGGGTTTCCAGCAAAGGCAGAGACCTCCCTTCCCTGGAAGATGAACTCCGTACACAGGTGGAAAGGTTAAAAGCGCTTATTTCAGATATCCTTTTCGGGGAGGAGGATGGGGAACCCCTGGAGGAAACCCTGAGGAAGCTCTTCACGGCCAAAAACGCGACCCTCGCCACGGCTGAGAGCTTTACGGGAGGGAAAATTGCTGCCAGCCTGACAGCCGTCCCGGGGGCTTCCGCTTATTTCAAAGGGAGTGTGGTCAGTTATGCCACCGAAGTTAAAACCGGTCTCCTTCAGGTGCCCGGGGAACTCATTTCCACCCATTCTGTGGTCAGTGCACCAGTTGCCCGGGCAATGGCTGAAAACGTCCGGACCCTGCTCAATTCTGACTTTGGCGTTGCAACCACGGGTAATGCCGGCCCCACCAAAGGCGATTCCGATACCCCAGTTGGGAACGTATTCATTGGCATTGCCGGGCCGGAGGGCTCTTATGCTCAGGAGTTTACCATGGGGAACCACCGGGAGCGGGTCGTGCAAAAATCCGTAAATAAAGCCCTGGAAATCTTGCAGCGGGAAATCCTAAAATTCTGAAAAAGAAGTTTGGGGGTACAACAAAAATGACGTAAATTTGCACCCTGTTTTGAACCAAGTAAAACAAGCGCAATGTCAAAAGTCTGCGAAATTACCGGTAAAAAAGCAATGTTCGGCAACAATGTCTCCTTTTCCATCAACAAGACTCGGAGGCGTTTTGATGTAAATCTGACTAAAAAGAGATTTTACATCCCGGAGGAGGATCGCTGGATTACCCTGCGTGTATCCACACGTGCTTTGAAAGCGATCAACAAAAAGGGTATTTCTGCAGTTTTGAAGGATGCCAGAGAAAAAGGGATTCTGAACAAGTAATCTGCTAAAGCGACAGCACCATGGCAAAGAAAGGAAACAGAGTACAGGTGATCCTGGAGTGCACGGAGCACAAGGAATCCGGAATGCCCGGGACTTCCCGTTATATCACCACCAAGAATAAGAAGAATTCCCCTGACAGGATGGAGTTGAAAAAATACAACCCGATCCTGAAGCGAATGACCGTACATAAAGAGATAAAATAAGAAATCATGGCAAAGAAAACGGTTGCAACCCTACAATCCAGCTCAAAGCGATTGACCAAGGCTATTAAAATGGTAAAATCCCCTAAATCAGGGGCCTACACCTTTGTTGAGTCGGTTATGCCTCCTGAAATGGTAAACGACTGGCTGTCCAGTAAATAGACACGCCTGTTAACGATATAAAGGCCGCTTCCCCCTGGGAAGCGGCTTTTTTGTTTTCCATTAGAACCACTGGTGCTTGTTGGGAACCCCAATTGGCTTAATGTGCTATATTTGCTGTAATACCCTATTTCCTATGAGTCTGTTCAAGAAATTATTTTCTTCCGAAAAAAAAGAAACCCTGGACAAAGGGCTTGAAAAGTCAAAGACCAGTTTTTTCACGAAGCTCAGCAAAGCAGTTGTGGGCAAATCCCGCGTGGATGATGAGGTGCTCGATAATTTGGAGGAAGTACTGGTGACCTCGGATGTGGGTGTGGATACCACCCTGAAGATCATCGAGCGGATTGAGGCCCGGGTATCCCGTGACAAATATGTGGGTACGGACGAACTGGACCAGATTTTAAGGGAGGAGATCGCAGGCTTGCTTGCCGAGACACATACGGGGAACGCCACCGAATTTACGGTGCCTGAAACCCCGGGTCCTTATGTGATCATGGTGGTGGGGGTCAATGGCGTTGGCAAAACAACTACCATAGGAAAACTGGCCTACCAGTTCCACAGGCAGGGCAAAAAGGTCGTGCTGGGGGCAGCAGACACCTTTCGCGCTGCCGCCATCGATCAGCTTCAGATCTGGGCAGACCGGGTGGGAGTCCCCCTGGTAAAACAAAAAATGGGAAGCGACCCGGCTTCCGTGGCCTATGACACGCTTAGTTCTGCCCTGAATCAGGAAGCAGACGTGGTCCTGATTGATACGGCCGGGAGGCTTCATAACAAGGTAAACCTGATGAATGAACTGAGCAAGGTGAAAAGGGTCATGCAGAAAGTGATCCCCGATGCCCCTCACGATGTACTGCTGGTCCTGGACGGGTCTACCGGACAGAACGCCTTCGAGCAGGCACGGCAATTCACCAAGGCCACTGAGGTTACTTCCCTGGCCGTCACAAAACTGGACGGCACCGCCAAGGGAGGTGTGGTTATCGGTATATCGGACCAGTTCCGCATCCCTGTGAAGTACATTGGCGTGGGGGAAGGGATCGAAGACCTGCAGGTCTTCAATAAGTTTGAGTTTGTGGACTCTTTCTTCAGCCAGCCTGGCTAAGCCCCAGTACCTGCCTCCGTATTGCCCGAAACCCCTTTGAGGATGTAAATAAACCCCGGTTCGCTGCAATATCTTTATGTGGCCCTTGAATCAGGAATGAATACGGGTTATTTTTACAGGGGGCAGATCCCCGTAAAAGGACCCGGTCCGGGAAAATACCAACCGTAAAAAAACAGTAAACCATGATCCGTTATCCAAGAGTGTTATATCGAAATTTGCCGGTACGGCTGCTCATGACCCTGACAGCCGTACTTCTAATGGCGTCCTGCAACCAATTTGGTTCGAAGACCCCTGCGGAGGCAGAAACCCCTGCCCCGGCGGAGGAGTTACCGCCTGCACCCACCCTTCCTCAACCTCCGGAGGTTTCCGGTGCCCTGTGGACCTCCTACGATGATTCCGGGGAGGTAGCTGCCAATGCCGAGCACCCGAATCCCCGTATGCGCTATAAACTCATTCAATCCCGGGTGTTGGACAAAAATGACGTTTTTGAGCCATTATATCCGGAGGTGCAGAAAATGACCGAAGCGGAATACACCCGCCTCAAACCGATGATTCTGGAACAGCCCATTCCGGTGGTGCAGCAGTACGTCCGGGAGGGAAAGTTCTCCTACGAGGACCTCTGTCGCTTCTTTCTCTACCGGATCTATAAGTACGAACTGGACAACAGCACCACGCTCAATACCATTATCGCCCTGAATCCACAACTCATCCGGCAGGCACGGGAGTGCGACGCAGCCCTTGAGGCAAATCCGGATGGGGACCGCCACCCGATTTTCGGGATGCCTGTACTGCTTAAAGACAATATCAACACAGAGGAGATGCCCACCACGGCAGGGGCGATTGCCCTGATGGGGAACCGGACCGGGGATGCCTTTATCGTGGAACGCCTGAAAGAAAAGGGAGCCCTTATCATGGGCAAGGTCAACCTGAGTGAGTGGGCCTATTATTTTTGCCAGGGGTGCCCGGTAGGGTACAGCGCTGTTGGCGGGCAAACCCTGAATCCTTACGGACGCCGTGTATTCGAGACCGGGGGCTCCAGTTCGGGCAGTGGCACGGCCATGGCGGCCGGGTACGCAGTGGCTGCCGTGGGAACGGAAACCTCAGGTTCCATTTTGTCACCTTCAAGCCAAAACTCCATTGTAGGACTGAAACCCACGGTGGGCCTGTTGAGCCGTACCGGAATCGTCCCGATTTCCGGAACCCTGGATACCCCGGGTCCAATGACCCGAAACGTCACGGATTCCGGAATCCTTTTGGATGCCATGATGGGCTATGACATGACCGACTGGCAGGCCTTTAACGTCAGTTGGGAAGATGACTGGTACCTCCCAGAAGGGGCAAGCCTGAGAGGTAAACGCCTGGGAATGTTTAAATCCCTGCTGGAATCGGACACCCTTTACCGGGCCGCGGCTGAACGGTTGCGAAAGGCTGGGGCGGTAGTGGTCGAATTCACGCCACCCGAAATGGCGCTGGAGGGATTCCTGACCCTCCTCAATATCGATATGAAGGAGGATCTGCCCAGGTACCTCAGCACACAGATTCGGGATACCACCGCCGTACAGGTGCGTTCCGTAGCCGATGTTGTTGCCTTCAACAGGCAGGACTCCCTCCTTCGGGCCCCTTATGGTCAGGGCATTTTCGAAAGAATTCTTTCAGATACTACCAGTGAAGAGGAACATGGTGAAATCCGAAATTCCCTAAAAAAAGCCGGACGCGCCTTCTTTGATGAAGCCTGGGACGGGCAGCGGCTGGATGCCATCCTTTCCGTCAACAACCTGCACGCGGGCTATGCGGCTGTGGCCAAATATCCGGCCCTTACCGTGCCCATGGGATACCGGGATAGCGGTGAGCCTGCCGGGCTGACCTTTATTGTTCACCCCTTTCAGATCCCCCAACAATTAAGATTGGCCAGGGCTTTTGAGCAGTTGGGGCCCTTCCGCCTTCCACCGAAAGGATACCTGGATTAGAGACATGGCTTCCACGGTGGCGTGGATGGGAAGAATCCCCAAATAAGGCTGGGATTCCACGGGGTTGTCGTATTTTTGCGCATCATTTTGGCTTATGCGGACGAAATCAGCAAACAAAAACACCATCAATGTAATTACCCTTGGCTGCTCAAAGAACCTCTATGATTCAGAGGTGCTCATGGGGCAGCTGCGTGCCAATGACAGGCAGGTGGAGCACGAGGGGAGCGGGAATATCGTGGTGATCAATACCTGTGGCTTTATCGCAAATGCCAAGGAAGAAAGTGTCAACACCATCCTGGAACAGGTCAGGGAAAAGGAGGCTGGCCGCATCGATAAGGTATTTGTTACCGGATGCCTCAGTGAGCGCTACAAACCGGACCTGGAGCGGGAAATACCCAATGTGGACGCCTACTTTGGCACGCATGACCTCCCCAGGCTTCTCAAAGCCCTTGGGGCAGATTACAAACACGAACTGGTCGGGGAACGCCTGACAACCACCCCTGCCAATTATGCCTACCTTAAAATCGCTGAAGGGTGTGACCGTCCCTGTTCCTTCTGCGCCATTCCGCTGATGCGTGGGAAACACCGAAGCCAGCCGATCGAAGCCCTGGTCCGGGAAGCATCTTCCCTGGCCGCCAAAGGGGTGAAGGAACTTATCCTGATTGCACAGGACCTGACCTATTACGGACTGGACCTTTATAAAAAAAGGGCCCTGGCCGATTTATTGCAGGCCCTTTCGGAGGTGGAGGGCATTGAATGGATCCGGCTGCACTACGCCTTTCCAACAGGATTCCCCATGGATGTGCTGGATGTAATGCAGAAAGAGCCCAAGGTATGCAACTACATAGACATTCCGCTGCAGCATATTTCCGATCCAATACTGAAAAGCATGCGGCGCGGCACAACCCGTGAGAAGACCAACCGGCTTCTGGAGGAATTCCGCCGGCGGGTACCCGGAATTGCGCTGCGTACCACGCTTATTGTTGGGTATCCCGGGGAAACGGAGGAGGACTTTCAGCTTTTAAAGCAATGGGTAGGGGAACAGCGCTTTGAGCGACTGGGTTGCTTTACCTACAGCCATGAAGAAAACACCCACGCCTATTCCCTGGAGGATGACGTGCCGGAAGCGGTGAAGCAGCAACGGGTCAATGAAATTATGGAATTGCAGTCCCAGATTTCCTGGGAGATCAACCAGGAAAAGATCGGACGCGAATACCGCTGCATGATCGACCGGGTGGAAGGCGGATATTTTGTAGGACGAACCGAGTCCGATTCTCCGGATGTGGATAATGAGGTCCTGGTGGATGCTTCAGCCCATTACCTCCGGGTGGGAGAATTTGCCCACCTGAGAATCACAGAGGCTGCGGATTTCGACCTCTACGCGGTCCCTGTTTGATAAACGGGTTGTTTATTCCCCTTTGTCAGCATCCTCGGGATGGCCTTCGGGCCCCTCTGTGCTGTCTTCCGGTTCCTGGTTCAGGTGGTGTTTGATTATATTCAGTTTTTTCAGTTTCCCCTTCCAGCTATCCAGGGTTTCCTTTTTGCCCTCCAGGTTATTGAGGACCTCACGCACCAGGGGGTTATCCTCCGAAGGCTCTGAAAAGAAGTTCAGGTTGTTCTCCAGCTGACGGATCTCCCCCTTGATCTCGTCTATTTTCCTGCGGACAAACTGCCGTTCCTGCTCAACGGCCCGCTCGTCATCAGCATCTTCCAGACGTGCAATCTTATCTCCGTATTTTAGGATTTCCGCTTCCTGCTTTCCAATATCCAGTTTCCGGAACAGGGCATCCAGTATTTTATAAAATCTGGAACTGATATGTTTTTTGTTCCTCGGTACGTGCCCGACCCCTTTCCATCGGGAGATGAATTCCCTGATCTTTTTCAGGTCGGCATCCCGCTTCCCGCTGAGCTGAAAGGTCCTGAGTTCCTCCAGGATGGCCGATTTCAAATCCAGGTTTTCTTTTTCGGCAGCATAGGCGCTGTTTTTCCGGGCGTGCAGGCGATCAAAATAATGGTTACAGGCCTCTTTGAACTGTTTCCAGATCTTGTCTGAATATTTTCGGGGCACATGGCCCACGTCCTTCCATTCCATTTGAATCCGCTTCATCTCTGAGGTGGCCATATCCCAGTCTTCACTGTCTTTCAGCTCAAGGGCCCGTTCCAGCAGCGCCTTTTTCTTTTCCAGGTTTTCCTGCTGTTCTTTTTTCAGGCCTTTATAGAAGGCGTTTTTGTTCTTGTTGAAGGCCCTGACTGCTTTTTTAAAGGCAGCCCAGGTAGCCTCGTTCTCTTTTCTCGGGACCTTTCCCGCTTTAAAGAAGGCTTCCCTAAGCGCTTCTACCTCCCGGATTTGTTTTTGTATGGCCCGGTGGCGGTTGGCCGGGTTTTCGCCAATGGCCTCGATTTGCGCGATGATTTTTTGTTTTTCCTCTAGGTTGGCCTGGTATCGCTCGTCCTGTTTCTGGAAGTGCTCCTGCCGCCGCTGGTGCATTTTTTTGGTGGCCTCGCTGAAGCGTTCCCAGATGGGTTCGCGTTGCTCCTTGCCGACCGGCCCAACCTCTTCCTTCCAGATCTTATGCAGGACCTGCAGTTCCCGGAAAGCCCTTGTGATATCTTCCTCTTCGAGGAGCGCCTCTGCACGCTGGCAAAGCTTTTCCTTTTCCTCCAGGTTGTATTTGAAGTCCAGGTCCCTGAGCTCCCGGTTCAGGGAAAGGAAGTCATAGAAGATTTCCACATGGTGCTGATAGGTTCGCCAGACATCGTTGTAATGGGTCCTCGGGACCGGCCCTGCCTGCTTCCAGCGTTCCTGGAGCTCCTTGAAGTTTTTATAGGTTGTGGTCATATCCTCCTCCATATTGACCAGTCCTTTTAATTCCTCGATGATCTCCTGCCGGGCCTCGAGATTTTGCTTTAGGTTCTGTTCCAGGTTCTTATAGTACTGATTCCGCTTTTCCCGGTACTCTCCGAATAGTTCGTTGAACTGCCTTTTGGTCACGGAGTTGTACCGGAAATCTGAGGCATCTCCTCCCCGGCTGATAAACTCATCCTTTTTTTCCTCAATGAATTCCCTGAATTTCTGGTCGAATTCCTGTTTGATGGTTTCGACATGTCGTTTGATCGCCTGTACTTTTTCAGTGCGGAGCAGGCGCTGGAGTTCTCCCACGAGGTTCTCCATGGAAAGGGAGTGGTAGTCGAGGAAGGGAATGTGGTGCCGGCGTTCGTTTTCCGAATCCTCGGCATCTTCGGCAATGGAGGCTTCTATGTCCTCATCGGGGTCTTGTTCTGCCTCCTGTGCAGTAGTCTGTGGCCCGGAAGTGTCCGCCTCCTCTTCAGGCTCTTTTCCCTCCGCTTCTGCAGTGGTCGTCCCGGATGTTTTCACCCCTTCCTCCGGGGCTTTTGCTGTCTCCGAGGTTTCCTCTGATTCAGGGGTTGGGGGCTCCTCCCCGGGATCCTCTTTTGAATCCCGGGTATCCCCGGCTTTGGGATTCTCCTGATGGTTCACGGATTCCACGGGTTCTTTAACCTCAGCTTCCACATTTGCGGTTTCAGCCTGCCTTTCTGTGTCCCCGGGCTCCGGTTTTTCTAGGTTTTCTGAAGTTTCTTTTTGAATTTCTCCCCCTGCAGCATCTTCCTGCAGTTCATTTTTTTCCTCTTTCGACATTGCTGTGAATTTTCAGGAATAGTGCGATCTCCTTTCTAAGATACTAACATGTGGGCTTATCACAAAGGTAATGCCGGCTCTTTTTTGGGAATCTTCCCCCAATCCCTTATTCTATGCCCCTTTACTCAGGAATTCCAGATTTTCCAGGAGGCCTCTGCCTGAAGGCTTAGCATTTCGAGCCCGTTTTTGATCCGGGCCCCCTGCTGCAGGCCCCGTTTGAGGAAAGTAGTCTGGGAAGGGTTGTAGATAAGGTCATATAGCAAATGAGCGGATCCCAGCGCCCCATAGGGAAGGGGCGGCGCTTTTTCCACCTCCGGATAGGTGCCAAGGGGGGTACAGTTTACAAGGATTTGAGACGCTTTCAGCACCTCGGCGCTCAGGTCTGCATAAGTCAGGTGGCCGCTACCCGGCTTTCGGGAGACAAAGCGGCAGGGAATATCGAGTTGCCTGAGTCCGTGAGCCACCGCTTTCGAGGCCCCTCCTGTACCCAGAATGAGAGCCGCCCTGTCGGTTGGCGTCAAAAGGGGACGGAGCGATTCCCTAAACCCGATTACATCTGTGTTGAAACCTGTCAGGCCGCCTTCCCTCAAACGGATGGTGTTCACGGCTCCTATTTCACGGGCCTGTTCATCCAATTGGTCCAGGTAGGGGATCACGGATTCTTTATAGGGTATGGTTACATTGAGTCCCATGAGATCCGGGAACCGATTCAGTAAGTCTGGGAGTTCGGTAATGTCCGCAAGGTCGAATATCTCATACCTGCACTCCTTAAGTCCAAGCGTGTCGAACTTTTCCCTGAAATACCCAGGGGAAAAGGAGTAAGAGATGTTTTTACCTATGAGCCCGAACCTACGCATCTTTCAACCGGTATTTTCCGTACCATTCCAGGGCCACCAGGATAACTATCCCCAGGAAGATATACACCACAGCCCACCAGGTTTCGGTGGCGGCCGGATCCGGCAGGTACCGCTGGTAGTTCACGATGATGCGGTTGCCGCTTGAGTCCAGGACAGGCGCCCCATCGGCCCCCAGCAGGAATACCGATTGCTTCCAGGGCCATACCACCCCCAGGGACCCGGTGATAAAACCGATAATAACCGCCGTGGTGAGGTTCCTGAAATGCTTTAGTACGTAGCCTAAGACGTGAGAGAGCGTCACCAGGCCGACGGCCGAACCAGCCGTGAACACCCCGAGGATTACCAGGGTATCCATGCGTTTCTGGTTTCGAACAAAACTGAAATCACCCCGGATTACCTCGGCAATGGTGTCGTAAAGGGAGTTTACCGCGTCGACCAGCAGGAGCACGTAGTTTCCCAGAAGGATAAGGATAAAGGATCCGGACAAACCGGGAAGGGTCATCCCGGAAACACTTATGATCCCGCAGAAAAAAATAAAAAGCAGGTTGTCATTTTCCCGGGCCGGGCTTAGAAAGCTGATGGAAATCCCGGCGATCAACCCCAGGATACCCATGGACACGGTTTTTTTGTTCCAGGCTTCAAACTCATTGTAAATGAAGTAGATGGACCCGATAATCATTCCGAAGAACAGGGACCACACATACAGCTCCCTGCGTTCCAGGAAATAATCCAGGATTTTTGAGACGCTGAAGTAGCTGAAGAGCATTCCCAGGATGAGGATGGACAGGAAGGGGCCGTTCACGTACTGGTAGAAACTGCGAAAACGTCCCCCCAGCAGGAGCCTGAATGACTTGGCATTTATCCGGCGAAGGGAATAGATGAATTCCTCGTAAAACCCCACCACGAAGGCCACGATGCCCCCCGAGACCCCGGGCACCTTGTTTGCCGCACCCATAGCAAGCCCCTTGATGAACAGAAGGACCTTATCCGTAAAAGTTCTGTTATGCTCCATGGGAGTCAGGAATTCTTAGTGGTCGCCAGGCGCTCCAGGATAAAAATAAGCCAAAATCCGAGGATGGCCAGACCCAGGGCGGGGATCCATTGCGGATTTTCCGGATAGTTCCAGGGGGCAACCATGGATTCACGCACCGGTATTTCCCTGCCGTCAAATACCCTGGAATCCAGGACTACTTTCCAGGGCCAGATTTTCGGAAGGGAACCGAGAATAAACCCGGTAAGCAGGGCCAGGGTAGCGTTTTTGAATTTTGAGAACATCCATTTAAGCAGCCGGGCAAAACTCAATAATCCGAGGACTGCGCCGGCGCCAACAATCAATATTACCTGCAAATCCCGCTGGTGAACGGCGTCGAGCACCGTCTTATAGGAACCGAGCAACACCAGGATAAAGGCTCCTGAAATGCCGGGCAGGATCATTGCACAGATGGCCAATGCCCCGGAGAGAAACAGGTAGGGCAGGGATGCCTGTGCCTGTGATACCGGAAGGGAAACCACCAAAAAGGCCAGACAGGCCCCAAGGATGCCCATAACGATTACGGCCAGGTTCCACCGGTTTATACCCCTGGCGACGTAAAAAACACTGGCCAGGACCAGCCCGAAAAAAAAGGACCAGAGCAGGATGGGCTGATGGGTCAGCAACCAGCTGATCCCTTTGGCCAGGGAGAGCACACTAATGGCGATTCCGGTAAGAACAGAGAGGAGAAACCCCCCATTCACTTCCTTCCAGAACGAGCGGAATCCCTCGGTTTTTAGGACTTTTAAAAGGGAGGGGCGAATGCCGTTTATGGATGAGATGAGTTCTTCATAGATCCCCGAAATAAAGGCGATGGTTCCCCCGGAAACACCTGGTACAACGTCGGCCGCCCCCATGGCCATGCCTTTTAAAACCAGCCATAAATACTGTAGTCCGGTACGTCCTTCCATAGTAGTCAAAAAGCAAAAGTAGCCTTTTTATTTGGAAGCTTTCCGGCATTCCCGGATCACCCGCTGTACCCACGTGGCACGTGACAATTCGGGAAAGATTTTCTCAAAGGAATCGAGTTGGTCAGGGGCCTGTCCGATGACCTGGTTAGCGCTCAGTCACTATTGGGCAGGG
>CBDUBB010000010.1:0-19979 GCA_965365265.1 uncultured Flavobacteriaceae bacterium | reverse complement strand
AACACCCAGTATTTTGCAGACCCGGAGGAACAACTTATTGGCATCCTTATGAAGCAAACCCAGGGTACTGCTTCAGACCAAACAGGGTGGAAATTCCGGCAAATGGCCTTTGCCGCCATAGATGATTAATACAAACCAACTCAAAATGAAACACTATTTACTTCTCTTTCTGGCATGCAGCCTGCTGCTGCCGCTTAACGGGCAGCGCCGGAAAAAACAGGAAAAACCACCCGTTTTAAGCGACACCCTATATCCCGGCCTGAAATGGCGCAACATAGGGCCCTTCCGGGGCGGGCGTTCCGTGGCTGTAAGCGGAGTGGCCAGCCAGCCGGGAACCTACTATATGGGGAGTACCGGAGGCGGGGTTTGGAAAACTACTGACGACGGCCTGCACTGGAATAACATTTCGGACGGGTTTTTCAAGACCGGTACTGTTGGTGCCATCGCCGTCTCTCAAAGCAACCCGAATGTGGTGCTCGTCGGGATGGGCGAACACGCGGCCCGTGGGGTCATGACCTCCATGGGGGATGGGGTTTACCTCTCCCGGGATGGGGGAAAGACCTGGAAGCACCTGGGGCTGGAAGAGAGCCGGCATATCTCAGATGTTATCATCCACCCAGCGAATGAAAATCTGTTTTATGTTGCGGTTCAGGGCGCCCAGTACGGCCCTTCAGAGGAACGAGGGATTTATCGCTCTTCGGATGGGGGTGAAACCTGGGAAAAAGTGCTCTATGTAAACGGGATCACGGGGGCTTCTTCCCTGAGCATGGACCCAAACAATCCATTGGTGTTATATGCGGCCATGTGGGAACACCAGCGCTTTCCCTGGACCATGAAATCGGGAGGGCCTAACTCAGGGCTTTACAAATCCGCCGACGGAGGAGCCACCTGGAGCAAACTGCGGGATGGATTGCCCTCTGAAATGGGCAAGGCGGGTATTTCTGCCTCCGGTGCCCGGTCAGATCTGGTCTATGCAGTGATAGAAGCGGAAGGGGAAAAAGCAGGGGTCTACCGCTCTGATGACGGTGGCAAAAAATGGCGTCAGGTGAGCAAGGACCGGATCAATGTGACCCGGTCCTGGTATTATATGGAAATTTTTGCGGACCCCCAGGAAGCTGAAACGGTCTATGTGCTGAATGCCCCGGTTACCCGTTCCATAGACGGGGGACAGACTTTTCAGCCCGTCCCCACACCCCACGGGGATAACCATGACCTCTGGATCAACCCCACCGATAACCGGCGCATGATCAATGCCAATGACGGAGGGGCCAATATCTCAAACAACAAGGGCAAAAGCTGGAGCACCCAACAGAACCAGCCCACAGCCCAGTTCTACAGGGTCATCACAGACAACCTCTTTCCCTACCACGTCTACGGGGGGCAACAGGACAATTCTGCCATTGCCATCCTCAGCAGGACCAACGACAATGGGATCGACTGGAAAGACTGGTACTCCGTAGCCGGGTGTGAGAGCGCTTATCTTGCGTTTGATCCCGATAATCCGGAGGTTGTATTCGGAGGTTGCTACCAGGGGATCATCGAAAAATGGGTGAAGGCCATCCGGGAGGCAAAACCCATCAAGGAATATCCGGAACTCTCCCTGGGCAATGCCCCTGAAGACTTCAAATACCGTTATAACTGGAATGCTCCCATCATTACGAACCCACATGACCCTTCCGTGATCTACCATGCGGGGAATGTCGTCTTCCGCTCGAAGGATGCCGGCCAAAGCTGGGAAGTCATCTCCCCGGACCTTACGAGGAACGATCCCGAAAAGCAGGGCCCCGGAGGACTTCCCTTTACCAATGAGGCTGCGGGAGGAGAAAATTACAACACCCTGATGTACCTCACGGCCTCCACCCATGAAAAAGGGGTGCTTTGGGCCGGGAGTGACGATGGGTTGGTGCATCTGACGCGCGATGGAGGTGCTTCCTGGACAAATGTTACCCCGGAAGGCATGGCAGAGGGCATTGTAAACAGCATCGAGGTTTCTCCCCACGATCCCGCAACCGCATACATCACCCTGATGCGCTATAAGTTCATGGACCTTTCCCCATATATCTATAAAACCACGGACTATGGCAAGAGCTGGGAGCTGATCGTTCAGGGACTGGAAGACCCTAACGGCTTTGTCCGGGTAGTCCGGGAGGACCCGAAACGCCCGGGGCTCCTGTATGCAGGAACAGAAACCGGCCTGCAGATTTCCCTCAACGGAGGGGGAAGCTGGCAACCCTTCCAGCTCAACCTGCCGGTGGTGCCGATAAACGACCTTACCATTCGCCAAAACGACCTGGTGGCGGCCACAGCGGGGCGTTCCTTCTGGATCCTGGATGACCTTTCCCCCCTGCAACAGCAGCGACAGGATGGGGAATCTGCTTTTCTGGCAAAACCCAGGGACACCTACCTTTATGAAGGAGGTTCTTCCCAGAGCCCCGGGATAGGTCAAAACCCAAAATCAGGGGTCTTCCTGGATTATTACCTCGAAAAGCCAACGGATTCTTCCGAAATCTCCCTGGCCATCCTCGAGGGCAGCCAGGTGATACGGACGTACACCAACAAACCGGCCAAAGACTTCAAAACCTGGCCCGGGGGTCCTCCCAAGCCTGAAGTACTGTCTGCCAGGCATGGCTTTAACCGTTTTGTCTGGGATTTCCGCCGGGACGCATTGCCAGCCGTGGAGAACGTTTTTGTTTTTGGCGATTACAGGGGGTCCCGTGTTGCCCCAGGCACCTACACCGCACGGCTCACCGTGGACGGGGAGCAAACCGAGCGCTCCTTCCGGGTATTGCCCCACCCGGGGATTGACGCTCCATCGGAGGCCTACCGCATCCAACAGGAGGCCCTCGGGTCGATCGACGCCGCCATACGGGATATGCATACTGCCGTGGGCCAGCTACGAAAGGTGACCTCCCAGTTAAGGACCTACGAGTCCCTGTTGGAAGGAAATGAAAAAGCCAAACCCCTGCTTGAGAAAGGGGAGGCACTCAAAGACCGGATTACCCAATGGGAGGAATCCCTGGTCCAGCCCCGCCAGAAAACCTTCCAGGACGTCATTAATTTCAACAATCAGCTGAATGCCGAACTCATGTACCTCAGGGGCTTTATCGATGTGGCAGAACCTGCCCTGACCCAGGGCGCCAGGGAACGCCTCGCAGACCTGATCCGGGAGTGGAGCGTTCTGTCAAAAGAACGGGATGCCATTGTAGGAGAGGGAATGGCTGAATTCAATAGCCTTTACAGGGAACTGGAGTTGCCAGCGCTCATTTTGAAGGAAGAATAGAAGGGTTTCCTTACAGGACTCCAAAAAAAAGCCCGGGACATGATGACCCCGGGCTTTTTCCTCTCAATTCGTTTTGTTGGCAAGCGCCTATTTCCAGTTATTCCCGCTGAGCTTTAGGGCCGCAATTACGATATCTTTCCGGCTGATCTGCCCTATCAGCAACCCATTTTCCATCACGGGAAGCCTGCGCCGGTTGTTCTTGTGGAAAACGCCTGCTGCATCAAAGATCGACATGTCGTGGGGGATGGTTTCCACCTCCCTGGTCATATAACTTTCCACATTTTTATCCAGGATGGGCTGGTTGAAATACCGGCTCTCCGAAATTTGCTTCATACAGTCTGCTTCTGAAACGATCCCCACCAGAAACCCGTTATCATCCAATACCGGGCCTCCTGATATACGGTGTTTGGCAAAGGCTTCCATTACCTCCAGGATGGACTGCTCCGGGTGGAAGGTCACCAGTTTCCGCGACATATAATCCGTGACCATAATGGGGGCATCATATTCCTTTTTGGATGACTCCTTGGCCCTTCGGCCCATAAAGCTTTTAATACCCATATCAAAATCCCGCTTACTTCCTAATATTAAATCGACAAAATGTCGATCCCCTGGAGAATTTCATACATTTAAACACCAAAGAAAACAGATGAAACCAACCACTTCCGTAATCACCTTCCTCCTGCTTCTTGGCGCTGCCTACTGGGCATTTCTGGCCAGCACCCCTGCTTCCCGGGAAGATTCCGGGCAGCCCGATTCTGAATTCTCCACAGACCGGGCCATGAAGCATGTCCAAAAAATTTCGGAAGCACCTCATGCAGTGGGCTTTCCAGCACACAAAAACGTACAGGATTACGTAGTCCGAACGTTGGAAGGCATGGGACTGAAGCCCCAAATACAAAGCGGTTATACAGCCGGGGATTGGGGTAACCTCAGCAAGGCGGAGAACATTATGGCGCGGATCCCTGGAACCGAAAATACTGGGGCCCTCCTGCTGCTGTCCCATTACGACAGCAATCCGCATTCCTCGTTTGGGGCAAGCGATGCGGGTAGCGGGGTGGCAGCAATCCTGGAAGGAGTACGGGCATTTCTCTCCAGCGGTCAGACCCCGAAGAACGATATCATTATCCTTATAACGGATGCGGAAGAACTCGGTTTGAACGGGGCAGACCTGTTCGTGAATTCACATCCCTGGATCCGTGACGTTAGCCTGGTACTGAATTTCGAGGCCCGGGGAAGTGGGGGCCCTTCCTATATGTTTGTTGAAACCAACCGGGGAAACGCCCGGATGATCGATGCCTTCACTCAGGCTGAGGTGCCCTACCCCGTTGGAAACTCCCTTGTCTACAGTATTTACAAGATGCTGCCAAATGATACGGACCTGACCGTATTTAGGGAAGATGAAGACATCGAAGGGTTTAACTTTGCCTTTATTGACGACCATTTTGATTACCATACGGCCCTGGACACTGCCCCCCGCCTGGACCGGAAAAGCCTGGCGCACCAGGGCGCTTATCTGATGCCCCTGCTGACCTATTTCAGCCGGGCAGACCTGAGTGATCTCAAAAGCCTGAATGACAAGGTTTATTTCAACGCACCCCTTTTTAAACTGATCTCCTACCCCTTTGAATGGATCTGGATCATGTTGGCAGGGGCCGGGATGTTGTTCCTGCTCATACTCATTTACGGGATACGGAAAGGAAGGCTGCATTTTAAGGAAATGGCCCTGGGGTTCCTCCCTTTGCTATTCTCATTGCTCACAGCTGGCGTTGCCGGTTATTTTGCCTGGCCCTTGCTGAAGCAGCTTTACCCTGCCTATAAGGATATGCTGCACGGATTTACGTATAACGGCTACCTCTATATTGCCGCCTGGAGCAGCCTGTGTTTCGGGGGGTGTTTCTGGGTGTATTCCCGGTTTCGCAAAACCCCGGTGCATGAACTAATGGCCGCTCCCCTGCTTTTCTGGCTCCTGTTCTGTGGCCTTTTGTGTTACTATTTACCCGGGGGCGGCTTTTTCCTGATCCCAGTGCTGGGGGCTCTCCTTTCCTGGATGATCCTGATCGCGCAGGACAAACCCAACCCCTACCTCCTTGTACTGCTTTGCGTGCCGGGCCTGTGGATCTTGACCCCGTTTATAAAAATGCTCCCGGTAGGGCTTGGGCTGAAAATGCTCCTGGCAAGCAGCCTGTTGTGTGTGCTTGTGTTCTTTCTGGCCCTCCCTGTAGTCGGATCCTATCGGAATAAGGGCCGGTTCGCCATGGCCGGACTGGTGGTATTTTTGGCTTTCTTTCTGGGGGCACATTTCAAAAGTGGCTTTGGGAAAAACACCCCAAAACCCACCAGCCTCCTTTATGTCAAAAACCTCGATAATAACGAGGCCTTCTGGGCAACCTATGAAAAAGTACCCTCGGGATGGACACAAGCCTATCTCGGGAGTAACCTGCAACCGCCGGACCCATCCCTTAAGACCCTCAGCAGCAAGTACAGCACAGGCTTCTCCTACACCAGTCCGGCCCCACCGAAGCCGTTCCCCGAACCGGAGATTACGATTCTCGCCGACACCCTTGTTGAAAGTGACCGGGTGGTTTCCCTCAGGATTGAATCCCAACGAAACATCAACCGCCTGGAGGTATTCACAGGGGATACGCCTTTACTGGAGGCAGCAGTGAATGGGATCGCCCTGTCTGGGTATTTCCTGGAAAACCGACGACCCGGAAGGCTTATCACCCACTATGTCAGCGATAATGACCCCACCGTACTTCGGCTCAGGTTCCCGGCCGCAAGCCCATTGGAACTAACGGTATATGAGGCCTCCAATGACCTTTTGAATAATCCGGCTTTCAGCATCCCTCCGCGCCCGGATCACCTCCTTCCCATGCCGTTTGTGCTCAACGATGCTGTTTTGCTCATAAAAAGTCTCCGGTTTGAGTAAGCCTGTCGGGATTCTGGGATGTGGATGGCTGGGAACGCCCCTGGCAGTTTCCCTCTTGGAGAAGGGCTATGAAATCCGCGGAACGACAACGAGGGAAGAGAAATGTTATGCTCTTGAGGAACTTGGAATTCAGGCCTTCCAAATTTTCCTATCCGAAACAGGGGTGCGGGGGCCTGTGGAGTCTTTCCTCAAAGGCCTGGATTCTCTGGTTGTCAATATCCCACCAGGGCTTAGGAATCAATCGGATGCGGATTTTGTTTCCAGAATTCGGCATCTCGAAAAGGCGGTGAGGGACGCCGGAATCCCCAGGGTTCTTTTTGTAAGCAGCACCTCTGTTTTCGGATCCGGACAGGGAATAGTTGCCGAAGACAGCACCCCGGAGCCCGAAACGAACTCCGGCCGGCAAATGCTCCAGGCGGAGGCCTTGCTCCTGTCAAACGCTTCCCGACAGACCCTTGTGCTCCGCCTCGGGGGTTTGCTCGGACCCGACCGTCACCCGGCCTTACACCTGAGTGGCAGGGAGTTTTCCTCAGGAGGCAATAAGGCCGTCAATCTTATAAGGCTGGGGGACGCCCTCAGCGCCCTGCAGCATCTGATAACAGATCCAGAGGCGTCCGGAGTGTATCACGGGGTATATCCGGAGTACCCCTCAAGAAGGGACTATTACAGTTCTGAAGCCCGGTTCTTTGGAATTCCCCTTCCCATTTTCAAGGATAAGCCCGGAGCCCTTGAAGGGAAACAGGTACAACCCGAAAGGCTTCTTAAAGCGGGATTTCGATTTTCTCACCCGATTTATTCCAGTAGGTGAAAAGGGGACATGGAGCTGTCCTTTCCCTATTTTCTAATTCCCGATTTGGCTGTCTATCTGCCTGATACTTCAAAAAATAATGTAGTTTTGCCCTCCTAAATATTCGGAAATCATGAAGAAGATCCTGTTCATCCTGCTTGCAGGTATTTCCCTGCCTATCCAGGCGCAATCCCAGGGAGAACTGCTGAAACACTATGAGGCCTATTACGCCCAGATGCGCGCCCAGGGAGACGTTCGCGGGGTAATCAATGCGCTTACCCACCTGAATGTGCTACAGCCTTCTTTGGAACGGAGAGACACCCTGGCCTATGTATATTCCAACAACAACCAGCACGTACAGGCCCTGAATACCGTCGGGATTGAACTCAACCCGGAGGATTCTGACCTGGCCCTGCAGGTGAAGGCGATATCACTGAAATCACTGAACCAGCCCAAAAGGTCCCTGGAGCAGTTTCAACTGATGTATGACAGGGCTCCAAACCCCTATATCGCGTATGAGATTGCCGACCTTAAGATACAGATCGGTGACAGTCCCGGGGCCCTTGCGGATATCGAATACGGAATCGCCAATTCCCAGGATGGCATGAAATATGCCTTTTACGAAAGGCAGCAGCCTTATGAAGTTCCTTTAAAAGCTGCTTTTATCCACCTGAAGGGTCTTGCCCAATACAACATCGACAAAAACAATATTGACCAGGCCATTGCAAGTTTTGACGAAGCCCTCAAAATGGCCCCGAATTTCAATCTTGCCAGCCTGAGCAAACAGGCCCTTGAATCCAGAAAAGGGGTGCAGGAGCCGGAACAAAAGCAGAACTAAAAACCCGGGGCGGACCGACTAGTTCTCCATTTCCAGAAGCAAATCCCGAAAGCCCAGGGCTACTCCATTGGTCCAGCCAAATCCGTCCTGGGTGGGATATTCTCCTCCGCCGGAAAGGAGGGTGGTATCCACCACGTTGTATTTTTCCATCATCTTCCCTTCCTCACTGTAGACCCGTTGGTTCAGTGCAAGCCAGCGCTCTATGATTTCGCGGGCTTCAGCCGTATACCCATAGTTTATAAGCCCCTGAACCGACATCCACTGCAAGGGTGCCCATCCGTTGGGGGCATCCCACTGCTGTCCCGTAATCCTCAGGGTGGTAACCAGTCCGCCTGGCTTTAGGAAATCCTCCATCAGGTGGTTCTTAACCTTTTCGGCCTGCGCCCTGCTGGCAATCCCAAAATACAAGGGATATACCCCGGCCAGGGTAATCTCACCACAACGGCTGTTGCTTTTAAAATTGAAATCCTTGTAGAAGCCAACCTGAGGGTCCCACATCATGCTGTTGATCAGTTTTTTCCTGGAAGCTGCCCGCGCTTCCAATTTTTTGGCAGATTCGGTATCCCCACGCTCCCGAAAACCTTCAGCCAACTCCTTTTCCATAAAATACATAAGCGAATTCAGGTCAACGGGCAATACATTCGCCGTCTCCGTGGAAGCAAATTCACCTTCGCGGGCATACCAGCGGCTACTGAAATCCCATCCTGAGGAGGCAGCTGCCCGAAGGTGCCCGTAGAGATCTCCTTTTTGATCTTCCGCAAGGTCTTCCGCCAGCTGATAGTCTTCTCCATAAGACTCCGGCCGGGGGGTGCGCGAACTATCCCAGAACCGATTCATAAAGCTCGATTCATTAACCCGGTACACCCGGTTTTCAGCCTGACCATCCGTCAGGGATTCGGCCCCTTCCATCCAATACTCGTATTCCCTCGCCACATGGGGAAAATAGTCCCCCTGTAGGCTGCTGTCCCTGGCTTCGAGCATATCGACCATCAGGGCAAAAAAAGGAGGTTGGGAACGGGTAAGGTAGTAATCCCGGGTACCATTCGGTATAAAGCCAAGGGAATCGATCAGGTGGGCAAAATTCCCAAGCATGTCCTTTGCGATATCCATCCGGTTATCCGAAACCAGACCGATCATGGTGAAATAACTGTCCCAGTAATAGATTTCCTTGAAACGGCCCCCGGGCACGATATAGGGATAGGGAAGCGGGATTCTGGAAGAATTCGGGTTTAGCGTATCCGGACCCCGCATAAGAACATTCCACATCCCGCTTATATGGGAATACATATCCCGGCTCATGTCCGTCTTGAAACTGGACGCAGTGCTCCCGGGATCCGAAAAATGCTTATCGACAAAGTCCTGAAGGTCAAATCCGAACCGATCCCTTTCCTGCAGGTACAACCTCTCCAGTTCCCTGAAGGAACGGTCCCTGGCCAGGTCCACAAAAGTCTTGGAATCCTCGAACATCCGGGCCAGTTGGACATCCCTGAACAGTTCAGTTTCATAGAAGGTCTCAGCCGTAACCGTAATGTCAGTGGAGGTACGGCACTGGGTGGCCAAAAGGGCTCCGAGAAGCAAAAGAAAAACAATGCCCCGTTTTATCATGGGATCCGAATGAATTAGTTAGGTTGCCTTAAAAGTAATGAACTTCTGAATATGCTGTCCCGTTCTTTTTTAAGTTCAATCGCCCCATCTACAGTTTCGTTCGGAATCGTGAGGGAAAGGACATAATGTGCGATCTTCCACACCCCATCTTCCTTTACAAGGACTCCCGATCCGCGGCAAAGCTGCATCCATGTGTCGAGCAGTTCGTCAAACCAGGCTACTTCTCCCTTTTTCCCGAAATAAACATGCCTTTGCAGGGGCGTAAATGCCCAGGCCTTGCCCCGGTCAAAGTAGGGTTTCGAAAAGGACATGAACTCCTCCTTATTCCAGTGTTCGCTGGCATCGGTGCCGACAAAAACAGCTCCCTCCGCCATTTTGTTGAAATAGTCCTGGAAACGGGCATCTGCCGCTGCCTGGTGCCAGGAATCGAGCACCTGGTCTATTTTTTCTTCTTCGGTCTGTTGCCCCTGCAGGACTACTGAGACCAAACTGAGGATAAGCATTAGGGTCTTATTCATCTTCAAACAGGTCAGGGCTAAGGGTATTTCTAACGATAACGTTGAACTGCTCCCTTAGCGCATTGTATGATTGCATGAGTTCCCGGAGCGGCTCCTTGTAATCAAGACGGTAAAACAGCGCTGCCTCCAACTTGCCGAAATAGGTCCGGATTACCTTGATACGGCTACGTACAGAGGGTTGTTCAAATGCCCCGGGGAAAGTGCTTTCTTCAAGCCGGGTGCAGATTTGGTCGAGTTCTTCCAGGAGCAGTTTCATCTCTTCTTCATTCTCCGCTTCCCTTAAAACTGCCATACGATCTTCCAGGGACCGGTATTCCGCCCATCCATCGAGGATTTCCCGTGCCCCGGCATCAATTTGCACAATCTCCGGGAACCCCTGCAAATCCGTATTGGAACTCACTTCAGAGGTTTCCGGTGTTTCCGCCACCCTGGAATTACACCCGGAAAAAAGGAGCAAAACTATGAGGAAAACAGAGATTTTGGACATAAGGCGAATGTACAAATTTTAAGAACAGTTATCTTTACCCTCGCTGCCATTAAATTCATCTTTTATGTCGAAAAAAACATTGATCCTGGGCGCCTGCGGGCAGATTGGAACAGAGCTCACGCTGGCGCTGCGGTCCCGATACGGATCCGAATCTGTAATCGCAAGCGATATCCGTGAGGGGCAGGAGGAATTAATGGGATCCGGTCCGTTTGTCCAGCTTGATGCCACTGATATGGAGGCGTTAATGGATCTGCTGGATTCACATGAAATCTCGGACGTTTATTTGATGGCTGCCATGTTGAGCGCCACGGCTGAAAAGAACCCCTCCAGGGCCTGGGACCTGAATATGAATTCCCTTTTAAATGTCCTTGAACTTGCCCGGTCGCAAAAATTCACCAAACTGTTCTGGCCCTCCAGCATAGCGGTATTCGGGCCCACAACGCCACGGACAAATACCCCACAGTCAACCGTCATGGAGCCGACCACAGTGTACGGGATCAGCAAGTTGGCCGGAGAAGGGTGGTGTGCCTATTACCACAGGAAATTCGGTGTTGATGTCAGAAGCATAAGATATCCCGGGCTGATCAGCTGGAAGGCGCAACCCGGCGGGGGCACTACGGACTATGCCGTCGAAATCTATCATGAGGCGCTCGCCTCAGGAACGTATCAATGTTTTGTGAATGAGGACACGCGTCTTCCGATGATGTATATGGAGGATGCCATATCAGCCACCCTGCAACTGATGGACGCCCCATCCGCGGGGATAACGGTACGTTCTTCTTATAACCTGGGTGCCCTGAGTTTTACCCCGGCCCAGATGGCAGAAAGCATTCGTGCACACATCCCGGATTTCCAGATCAGTTATGAACCGGATTACCGGCAGGAAATCGCGAATAGCTGGCCCCAAAGCATCGATGATTCCAAGGCCCGGGAAGACTGGGGTTGGGCGCCTCGTTTCGGACTGGAGGATATCACCCGGGAAATGCTCTCCCACCTTCGTATAAAACCCTAGGCGGTATCGCTATTGCCCAGCCCTTTCGTACTTCAGTTTCTTTTCGATCGTCGTGATCATCTCCATGGCAATATCCCTGCCGGTCGCACTCTCAATACCCTCCAGGCCCGGGGATGAATTGACCTCAAGCAGCAAGGGGCCCCGGTTTGAGCGGATGATATCTACTCCGGCAACGGTTAGGTTGAGCACTTTGGCAGCCTTAATGGCGAGCTTGCGTTCTTCTCTGGTGATCTTGACTTTACTGGCTTTTCCACCCTGGTGGATATTCGCCCGGAATTCCCCTTTTGCCGCCTGCCGCTGCATGGAAGCGACCACCTTGCCATCTATGACCAGGCAGCGAATGTCCTGACCATTGGCTTCTTTGATGAATTCCTGTACGAGAATATTGGTTTGTACGCTTTTAAATGCGTTGATCACGCTTTCAGCAGCCTTGTTGGTCTCTGCAAGCACAACCCCTTTCCCCTGGGTGCTCTCCAGTAATTTGATGATCAGGGGAGCCCCATTGACCATTTTTATAAGGTCCTTGGTGTCATTCGGAGATTTGGCAAACCCCGTAATTGGGATATGCAGGTCGTGTTTGGCAAAGAGCTGTGAGGCAAATAACTTGTCCCTGGACTGGTTGATGGCCTCTGCCGAATTCAGGCAATAGACGCCCAGATTGTGGAACTGGCGTATCAGTGCACATGCATAAAACGTCACCGATGGCTTGATCCTGGGGATGATGGCATCGTACTCATTGAGGATATTGCCCCCCCGGTACCGGATCTCTGGGGCGTTTGCATCCAGCTTCATATAGGCGAGCTCCACATTGAGAAAGACCATGTCATGCCCCCTGTCCTCCCCGGCTTCCATGATACGGCGATTGCTGTACAAATTCGGATTGCTCGCCAGGAGCGCAATTTTCAACCCGGCTTTCTTCTGGATATATGGGGCATAGGCCTTTTCCAGATCCTCCTGTGAGAAATCGCCCATCAGCAACATCCTGCCCGGGTCTACTACATATCTTCCGGATAGGGCCTCCCTTCCCAGCAGCATGCGAAAATCCATGGTGTCCCGGTTGGTAAGGGTGAGCTCAATATCAAAAATCTCACCACCAAGTTTTAAAGGTGTTTTCACTACCAGCCGCTCTTCAGAGACCCCGGATGAGCTTCTGACTGTTCGCTTGTCTATCAGACGGGCTTCACATGGAATGGTAATGCTCCTGTTCTTTTGCAAGGGGTGTACCTCAAACTTCACCCACTCATCCCCATTCCGCATCACTATTTTAGTGTTGATTGCCTGAATGGAAGATGTTTTCGCCCCGGAATCTACGCGGGCCTTGATGGCCGGGATCCCGAGTTCATTGAATACGCACCACTCCTCACTCCCGAGTACAGTCAGGTCTGTCATGTTTTAAAGCTATTGATTATCCGGCATTCAAAGGGATTGATGGTACCAATCCTGCCAGTACTTCCAATTTAGAATTATCGTGCAGTTCCCTGTTGGGCCTGCCATGGTTTAGGGTTTTGGCCACCCCTTTATTCCTCGTCTTCGTCATCGAGTTCGACATCCGGTATGGCTTCCGGATCATCCGCCTCATACTCGGAATAGTCCTCCTCATCATAATTCGCCATGGTCTTCTCCAGCTTGGCACTGATCTTAACCAGGTACTTGGTGTCATCGGTCAGTACCTCTACGGCTTCGATGCGTTCCCCATGAGAATTCCGGAAGGTGATGATATTGTCATCATCATACCCATCGGGATACTTTTCCACAAGTAGCTTGAGTACTTCCGGGGTAAGCTTTTTAAAATCTACAATGACTCTTTTTAGATTGTCCATGATTACATGTCCAAAATATAAGCAAAAATTAATGGCGCAACAATAGTGGCGTCGCTTTCTATAATGAACTTGGGGGTGTCAATACCGAGCTTTCCCCACGTAATCTTCTCATTTGGAACAGCTCCCGAATAGGATCCATAACTGGTGGTACTGTCGCTAATTTGGCAAAAATAACTCCAGAAAGGGGTGTCAGTACGCTCAAGGTCCTGATAGAGCATGGGGACAACACATATGGGGAAATCCCCTGCAATACCTCCGCCTATCTGGAAAAACCCGATCCCATTGCCAGAATTTTGCGTATACCAGTCTGCCAGATACGTCATGTACTCGATACCTGATTTGACCGTTTGGGCCGAGAGTTCCCCCTTCATGACATAGGAGGCAAAAATGTTACCCATGGTACTGTCCTCCCATCCGGGGCACACCAATGGGAGGTTTTTTTCAGCCGCCGCATACATCCAGGAATCCTTCACGTCAATTTCGTAGTACTGCTCCAGTACTCCGGAGCGAAGCAGCTGATACATGTATTCATGGGGGAAATAGCGTTCCCCGGAAGCTTCTGCTTTCTTCCACAGATCAAAAATGTGCTTCTGTAAACGACGGAACGCCTCTTCCTCCGGGATACAGGTATCGGTGACCCGGTTGAGCCCCTTTTCGAGCAAATCCCATTCGTCCTGAGGGGTCAGGTCCCTGTAATTCGGCACCCTCTTATAATGGGAGTGGGCCACAAGGTTCATTAAATCTTCTTCGAGGTTCGCTCCGGTACAGGAGATTATATGAACCTTGTCCCGGCGGATCATTTCTGCAAAAATCCGTCCCAGCTCGGCCGTACTCATGGCCCCTGCAAGGCTCACGAGCATTTTGGACCCCTGGGTTAGCTGGTCTTCATATCCCTTTGCAGCATCGACCAGGGCTGCAGCATTGAAATGCCGGTAATAGTGGGTGATAAAATCTGAAATCGGGCCTTTAGTAGTCATCTTCCTCGAATATTCTGTTGGAATTTCCTTTTCGGTCATCTACATCCATGTCTTCCTCAAATTCAGATTCCTTTTCAGTAGGTTCAAACTTATAGGAGAGCATTTTATAATACAACTTTGCCGCCAGGAAATCCGAAGACCGGTCGTTTGGGTTCGGACATAGTTCCACCAGGTCAAAGCCCACCACGTTTTTCTCTTCGAAAACCTTGCGCAGAAACTCCAGGGTTTCAAACCAGAAGAGACCGCCCGGCTCCGGGGTACCCGTGGATGGCATGATGGAGGGGTCAAGGCCGTCAAGGTCAAATGTGATGAATACATTTTCCGTCATAAGGTCGATCGCCCGGTCCATCCAGAATTCATCGGTCGCCAGTTCATGGGCAAAAAAAGTGCGTTCTTCATCCATATAGGTCCGCTCCAGGGCATCCATGCTGCGGATCCCCACCTGAATCAGGTTCGTCGTCTGAGAGGCCTCGTGCAGAGCACAGGCGTGATTGTAAGGAGTCCCCTGATACTGCTTCCTCAAGTCCGCATGGGCATCGATCTGCAATACGGTGAGGTTGTCAAAACACTCATTAAAGGCCCGGATGGAACCTATAGAGAGGGAATGTTCCCCCCCGAAGAGGGTCACGAATTTGTTTCTTTTGATATACTCTTTTACGTGCTGATGCACTTCATCCACAAGGGCTTCCGGACTGCTGTTCTCGGTGATGGCTGGAGCCAGGTATACTCCCACCCTGTAGACTTCCGAATCAGTTTCAATGTCATAGAGCTCCATGTTTTCCGCGGCTTCCAGAAAAGCCTCCGGACCCCGGTCCGCTCCTTTTCCCCAGGTACTGGTACCGTCGTAGGGTACCGGGATCAAAACCACCCTGGACTTTTCCAGTTGCGCAAATTCTTCCGGGATTCCCGCAAAGGTTTGATTCTTCTTCATTGTTTGGTTAAAATTTTGGTATTGGATACTTTTTTCGGGTATTCATTGTGGGACGCCGCAACCCTGCCTTTTGGCTCATAACCGAGGATCCGCAATTGATCCTCGGCCGTTTGCTGGGCTCTGAAAACCGAGACCTCGAAATTTCCGTCCGGATCCCGATCGATCAGCAAGTGCTTTGGATGGGGGATCAGGCAGTGCTGCAAGCCGCCAAAGCCGCCAATGGATTCCTGATAAGCCCCTGTATTGAAAAATCCGATATAAAGAGGTCTGGCCGGATCGAATTTCGGCAGGTAAATGGCATTCATATCCTGCTGACTGTTGTAGTAATCATCGCTGTCGCAGGTGAGGCCACCCAGCAACACCCTTTCATAAGGATCCTCCCAGCGGTTAATGGGCAGCATGATGAATCGCTTGTTAATCGCCCAGGAATCAGGCAGGGTGGTGATAAAGGAGGAATCGATCATGTTCCACTTCTCCCTGTCATTCTGTTGCTTCTGATAGAGGATGCTATAAATGGCACCCCCACTTTCTCCAACCGTAAAACTGCCAAACTCAGTGAAAATGTGTGGCACGGGTATATCGGCTTCTTCACAGGCGAGTTTGATCTGGTTGATGATTTCCTCGACCATGTATTGATAATCGTATTCAAATGCCAGGGAATTCTTGGTAGGGAATCCGCCTCCAATATTGAGGCTGTCCAGGGATGGACATATTTTTTTCAGGCGGATATAAACCTTCAGGCATTTTAAAAGCTCGTTCCAGTAGTAGGCATTGTCCCGGATTCCCGTGTTGATGAAAAAATGGAGCATCTTCAGTTCCACCTTGGGCTGGTCACGGATCTGGCTCTCATAAAAAGAAACGATGTCCTTATAGCCGATGCCCAAGCGCGAGGTATAAAACTCAAATTTGGGTTCCTCCTCGGAGGCGATACGGATACCTACCTTGAAAGGGGTTTCGATCTTCTCAGACAACAGGGATAACTCCTCGTAGTTATCCAGGATGGGAATACAGTTAACCTGACCGTTGTTAATCAGGCGGGCCACGTTGTCCACATACGCCTCTCGCTTGAACCCGTTACAGATCACATACGTATCATCTTTGATGCGCCCTTCCCGCTTGAGGTTTTCCACAATGTCAATATCAAAGGCTGAAGAAGTTTCGATATGGATGTCGTTCTTCAGGGCCTCGTGCATAACATGCTGGAAATGGGAACTCTTTGTGCAATAGCAATAGAAGTACTTCCCGTCATATCCGTGTTTTTCCATGGCAGTGGCGAACCATTTCTTTGCCAGGCCAATGTTCTGTGAAATTTTCGGAAGATAAGTAAACTTAAGAGGGCTCCCGTACTTCTCTATAAGTTCCATCAGAGGCACCCCGTGAAATAAGAGGTTGGAGTTGTCCAGGGAAAATTCCTCGGTGGGAAAATAATAGGTCTGATCAATCAGATCCTTAAAGCGAATGTTCATTTAAGTATTGGTGTAATACCTCCTGACAGGGAATACAGACCGGCTGGCGCCTGACCCATACAGTAGCGGCGTGAATAAGCATTGATCAAAAAACAAACAGGACCTGCTCCGTTCGGAGTGAGACAGGGATAAAATTGCCCGGGAGCCAGCTTAAAATTCCGGTTGCCTGAAACGAAGGCCGCTACCGGGTGCGACTCACTGAACCCCGGTAACCCGAACATAAAAACACCCTTCATTATGTTCAGCAATGAACCCGTATATTTCTGGTTCATGATGCAAATAAAATCAATTTTGATTAAAAATGACCCTTTTTTAAAAAAAAGCCGCCACTCGCATAAAAAGTTTTGTATCAGCCTTTTAAAGGGTTTTTTGTCGGAACAGGAGCTTCTGATTTCGGGGTTTGTGTACCTTAGCAAAAAGTCAAAAAACAAAAACCATGGTACAACTCAGGTATTTTCTATTGTGTCTTTTAGTATTGGGGATTCCCGTTTCACTAACTGCTCAAATCACTCCGGGGGTTTACAGGGCTTCGGAATCTCTGGAAAGCGGAAAACGGAATTACCTGCTCCTGGTGACGGATTCCTATTTGGTTCACACCATTTATGACTCCAACCCGGCCCATTTTGTCTCCACTATGGGAGGGTTCTACACTATTGACAATGACAGCCTGAAAGTTCGCCTTGAGTTTAATTCGGATTATGAAAAAACAGGTGAGAAAGAGCATCATTATGCCATAGGCTACAGCGACGGCAATCTGATTTTCAATGAAAATCAGGGACGCCCCTATTCGCGGCAACCGGCATTGGAACAGCCCCTGGATGGGTTGTGGCTCTTTGCCACCCGAGGTCCAGACACAGGACAGGAGCGAAGGGGAGATGAACAACCTAGGAAAACTCTGAAATTCCTTATAGACGGGTATTTTCAATGGGCGGCCTATAACACGGAAACCATGGACTTCCGCGGGACCGGCGGTGGGCGGTATGCCGCCGTGGACGGAACCTATACGGAGGTCATTCAATTCTTTTCAAGGGACGATTCAAGGGTGGGGGCCGAACTGAATTTCCAGTTTGAACGCCAGGGAAAAGACTGGCACCACACGGGCAACAACAGTCGGGGGGAACCCATGTATGAGATATGGGCCATCCGGGAATAGCACTTAAATCCCCTGGGCTCTTAGGATGTCTGATTTACCCCCTCTCTTTTCAAGAAGGCGTATTCGCTGTATTTCGATACCCTTGTCCAGCGGTTTGAGCATGTCGTAAAGGTTCAGGGCCACAACACTGGCAGCGTGCATTGCCTCTACTTCCACCCCGGTTTTGTAATGGGTCTTTACGGTTACCCGGATACGGATTTCAAGGTCCTGAAGATCGTATTCGATTTGTGTCCCCTCAATGGGAATGGGATGGCAATCAGGAAGGAGGTCAGGTGTTTTTTTTACCCCCAGTAGGCCGGCTGCCTTGCTCATTTCAAAAACATTTCCCTTCGGCACACGGTCATTTTTAATGGCCTCTACCGTATCCTGACTACTGAGAATGACCAGGGCCTCAGCCGTGGCAATTCTTAGGGTGACCTCTTTATGGGTGATATCCACCATGACTAACGGTTTACTTTCCAGCTGTAGCTTTCATCCCCAAAGAGCTCTTTCCCGAAAACCGGGAGTTCCTTTTTGATCCGTTCCACCACCTGGTGAAGGGCTTCAAAAACCTCCTTGCGATGTGGTGAAGAAACAAAAACAAACAGGCATATTTCCCCTGTAGGAACCACGCCAAGGCTATGGTAAATATGCATGCAGCTCAGGGTATATGTCTCAAAGGCATCCTCGCGGATCTCGGAAATCTTCTCCAGCGCCATGGCCTCATAGGCAGTGTATTCAATACCGGTAACCACCTTGCCTTCAATTTCATCAGCCCGAACCTGTCCCAAAAAAATATCATGGGCCCCAATACCGGTTTTAGACTGGTGTTTGGCGATGGAATTCGCTATGAAATCGGGGGAAATAGGACCATCGACAAACAGGGTGATCTTCTTTTTGGTTTTCATCGGAAACTCCTTTAGGCACGAAGGTACCAAAGATTTTAAAAAGTATTCATAAATCTCCGACCCATTTGGCCCCGTAGTTCAATGGATAGCCCCGATAGCTATCGGGGGAAGTTTCCTCTCCTTTTCGTCCTGGAAAATGTACTTCGTTTACATTATACAATCTGACACTGATAATTCCTTCTACGTCGGATTTACTCAAGATCTGGAAAAACGCCTTGATTTTCATAATGATCCCGAAATGAATAAAGGTGTCACCAGACATAAAATACCCTGGAAATACTTTTTTGTTTTAAAGACAACCAACAAAACGACAGCAATAAAAATTGAAAAGCACATTAAACGAATGAAGAGTCAATTGTATATTGCCAATCTCAAGAAGTATCCTGAAATGGGTGAAAAACTTTTAAAAAAGTATTCATAAATTCGCAGACCCATTCGGCCCCGTAGTTCAATGGATAGCCCCGATAGCTATCGGGGGAAGTTTCCTCTCCTTTTCGTCCTGGAAAATGTACTTCGTTTACATTATACAATCTGACACTGATAATTCCTTCTACGTCGGATTTACTCAAGATCTGGAAAAACGCCTTGATTTTCATAATGATCCCGAAATGAATAAAGGTGTCACCAGACATAAAATACCCTGGAAATACTTTTTTGTTTTAAAGACAACCAACAAAACGACAGCAATAAAAATTGAAAAGCACATTAAACGAATGAAGAGTCAATTGTATATTGCCAATCTCAAGAAGTATCCTGAAATGGGTGAAAAACTTTTAAAAAAGTATTCATAAATTCGCAGACCCATTCGGCCCCGTAGTTCAATGGATAGAATAGAAGTTTCCTAAACTTTAGATCCAAGTTCGATTCTTGGCGGGGCTACAAATAAGCACAAAAATACCCAGGCGAAAGCCTGGGCATTTTATTTTCAAAGGTCCGCGTAAAATGCTGGCTTTTTAAAGCGGGCCGAGGGAAATAAAATACAGCCCTGCGAAGTCAGGGGTAGGGTTTTTGTATTTTCAGGATGAGCCCTCCTCAAGAACAGCGAAGCTATCTCCTGGTGAGATTCTAAAATGATTCCGCTGAACCCAACCGCAGCCCTGCGAAGGCAGGGGTAAGGTTTCTGTATTTTCAGCATGAGCCCTCCTCAAGAACAGCGAAGCTATTTCATGGCCGGATTCCAAAATGACACCTGTGAACGAAAGTCCTGCATGGCCAGTGCATTCTTTGAGTGGCCCCCTTGTACAAATGGGGGATACTTGCCCGCCCTCCCCCTGGAGAAAAATTAATCG
>CBDUBB010000009.1:0-20139 GCA_965365265.1 uncultured Flavobacteriaceae bacterium | reverse complement strand
CAGGCCCGCGCATTCCTGTACCCGCAAGATGCACAGGGAAGCGATCCCCTGAAAGATGTGCTGCACAGCCCGGTGATTACGGATCAGGACAAGGGGTCTGCCCTAAAGGCATTGTTCAAAAATGTTCAGCCGCTCTCTTCCGAAATGTTTAACCTCCTTGCCACCAACAAGCGGGTGGACATTCTTAAAGAGGTTGGGGAACAATATGTGGCCCTGTACGATAAAATGCAGGGTCAGGATATTGCCCGGGTTATTACGGCCGTACCGCTGAATTCCGACCTGGAAAAGAAAATCCTGAAACAACTCCAGTCCATTACGGGCCGGGAGGTGCTCATAGAAAACGAAATTGACCCGGAACTTATCGGCGGTTTTATACTGCGGATAGGTGACCTGGAATACAATGCCAGCATTAGCAGCAAGCTGGAGAACCTTAAACGAGAATTAGTAAAGAAATAGCATCAATTAATCCGATCCACTAAGGTGGTTCGCCTTTTTATACCATAAGAAAATGGCAGGAATCAAAGCGGCTGAAGTATCAGCAATCTTAAAGAAGCAATTATCGGGATTCGAAGCGACAGCTTCCCTTGATGAGGTGGGAACCGTACTCCAGGTGGGAGACGGAATTGCCCGGGTTTATGGTCTTTCCAATGCCCAATACGGGGAGCTGGTTGAATTTGATGGAGGTCTCGAAGGGATCGTGCTAAACCTTGAAGAAGACAACGTGGGAGTTGTTCTTCTCGGGCCTTCTCAGGAAGTTGTGGAAGGGGCTACCGTTAAGCGGACCCAGCGCATCTCCTCCATCAAAGTAGGCGAAGGAATCGTCGGGAGGGTTGTTGACACACTTGGAAACCCGATTGATGGAAAAGGCGCCCTGACCGGAGAGCTTCTAGAAATGCCTCTGGAGCGCAAAGCCCCCGGGGTTATCTTCCGGCAACCTGTAAACGAACCCCTGCAAACCGGTGTAAAGGCCATTGACGCGATGATTCCGATTGGACGCGGACAGCGGGAGCTGGTGATCGGAGACCGTCAGACCGGGAAAACCACGGTTTGTATTGATACCATTATCAACCAGAAGGAATTCTATGACGCGGGAGAGCCCGTGTATTGTATATATGTGGCAGTGGGGCAAAAGGCTTCCACAGTGGCCGGGATTGCAAAAACCCTCGAAGACAAGGGAGCCATGGCTTACACCACCATCGTGGCGGCCAACGCATCAGACCCGGCTCCTATGCAGGTATACGCTCCTTTTGCAGGAGCCGCTATCGGAGAGTATTTCCGGGACACAGGCCGTCCGGCCCTGATCATTTATGACGACCTTTCAAAACAGGCTGTTGCCTATCGGGAAGTATCCCTTCTGCTTCGCCGTCCACCGGGACGTGAGGCATACCCCGGGGATGTGTTCTATCTGCACTCCCGCCTGCTGGAACGGGCTGCAAAGGTTATTGACGATGACAGCATCGCCAAGAAGATGAATGACCTTCCCGACAGCCTCAAGGACAAAGTGAAAGGTGGCGGGTCCCTTACGGCCCTGCCCATCATCGAAACCCAGGCCGGGGACGTTTCTGCCTATATCCCTACCAACGTGATTTCCATTACGGATGGTCAGATCTTCCTGGAGCAGGATCTGTTTAACCAGGGGGTTCGCCCTGCTATTAACGTGGGAATCTCTGTATCCCGTGTGGGTGGTTCTGCCCAGATCAAGTCGATGAAGAAGGTTGCGGGAACGCTGAAGCTGGACCAGGCCCAGTTCCGGGAACTGGAGGCTTTTGCCAAGTTCGGATCGGACCTTGATGCCGCTACCCTTAACGTGATTGAAAAAGGTAGGAGGAATGTGGAAATATTGAAGCAGGCCCAGGGAGATCCCTTTACCGTTGAGGATCAGGTAGCTATTATCTTTGCCGGATCCAAAAACCTCCTAAGGGATGTGCCGGTAGACAAGGTGAAGGAATTTGAACGGGATTACCTTGAGTTCCTGAACGCAAAGCACCGGGATATCCTCGATACCATTAAATCAGGAAAGCTCACCGATGAGGTAACAGATACCCTTACCAGCGTGTGTAAGGACCTCGCGGCGAAATATAAAGCGTAAAACCGGCAAGATTTCCGGGAATGCCCCGGGGGTTTGTATAAACGTACGCACAGAAAATGGCAAACTTAAAGGAAATACGCAACAGAATTGCATCGGTTTCTTCGACCATGCAGATCACCAGTGCCATGAAAATGGTGTCTGCTGCCAAACTGAAGAAAGCCCAGGATGCCATTACTGCCATGCGCCCTTATGCGGACAAACTCACAGAGTTGTTGCAGAACCTCAGTGCCAACCTGGACGGGGACAGTAGTAGTCAGTATGCACAGGTGCGTGAGGTCAACAAGGTTCTGATTGTTTCGATCAGTTCCAACCGTGGTCTCTGCGGGGCCTTTAACTCCAATATTGTCAAGCAGAGTGTTTCCCTGCTTCAGGGGGAATACGGAAACAAACAGGTAGACTTCTTAACCATAGGTAAAAAGGCCAATGACCTGTTAAGCAAACGACATACGGTTGTTTCCAACCACAACGAGATTTTCGATAATCTCACTTTTGAAGAAGTGGAGAAAATCGCCGATCATCTGATGGAGTTATTCACCAACGGCAGTTATGACCGGATTTTGCTGGTCTATAACCGGTTCAAGAATGCAGCGACTCAGATCGTGATGACCGAGCAATTCCTGCCGATTCAGCCTGCAGCTGAAGCTGCCCAGCAGGGAAGTGCCGATTATATCTTCGAACCTTCCGAAGCGGAAATCGTAGAACAGCTTATCCCTAAATCTTTGAAAACACAGTTGTTCAAGGCGATACGGGATTCATTTGCCAGTGAACACGGGGCACGGATGACCGCCATGCACAAGGCAACGGATAATGCCGGAGAATTAAAGGATCAGCTTACCCTGACCTATAACAAGGCCAGACAGGCTGCCATTACTAATGAGATCCTCGAAATCGTTGGGGGTGCTGAAGCACTCAGCAACGGATAGGAAAGAATTGACAACAAGTTACAACCCCGGCCAAACGCCGGGGTTTCTTTTTTATGTCGGTTTAACAGGAACAACCCTTACCTGTTTAACCCCATTCTGCAGGAAGCAATCGTATTTGGCATCAATTTTGGAACACTATCTTTACAAGAAAGAAATACTTTTGTCATGAAAGCCTATATCGGCACAATCCTATTCATTTTGGGCCTTATGAGTTGTAGTTCTCAAAGATCCCTCGAAAGCCATCCGCCCTTCTCTGTGGAACGCCCCACTGTGCAATACTGGGAGGGAGGCAGGGAGGAAAGTGGTTCCGGGATGCGTTTCAGGGCCCGATGGAATCCCCAGGATCCCTCCGCCCTACAAGTCGATTCCCTTTTCTTTCGTGGCAGGGTTTATAAACTGAAAGTTACAGACAGCGAAACGGGGTTTATCCTTGAAGCATCCCGGACCGAATCTCCCTTGGAGAAACCCGATATTATTATGCATGCAGACTCCACCAAGGAGATAGGCAATCAGCCTCCAAAACCGCTGCCGTCCGCAAGGTACTTTCCCTTTGAACTCCAACCGGATGAGGCAGTTATCTCCTACATTCTCAAGGCAGACGGCAAGAGATACTACACAAAAATCACCGGGATTGTTGAAAAAGCCTCGCGGATCTATCCGGGAAGGCCACAGCATTGACTTTGCCGGCTCTTCCTAAATGCCTAATTTAGATTTCGATCTAACGCATTCCTAGTTGAAGCTCTTCCGGAAACTCTTCAAGCAGACATTCATTTATGGCCTGGCGACCGTCCTGCCCCGAATGCTCTCCTTCCTGTTGCTCCCCTTGTATTCCTCTGTCATGCCCCCAGGTCTCTACGGGGAGGTCTCTCTGGTCTTTGTGTGGTTTGCTATTTTCAACGTAATTCTCGCCTATGGGATGGAGACGGCCTTTTTTCGGTTTTACACCAGGGAAGCAGTGCCGGAGAAGGTTCTTTCCACCTCCCTGATTTCGATTGCCTCTTCTACGCTGATCTTCCTTCTGGCATCCCTGTTATTCCGGCAGGAAATTTCTGGCCTGCTGAATATCGATATCAGATATATGGGCTACTTCATAGCAATCCTCTGCCTGGATGCCCTGGTGATTATTCCCTTTGCGCGTTTAAGGGCCACGGAACGCCCTGCGGTCTACGCTATTGTCAAAATAGCTAACATCTGCGTAAACCTCGGATTTAACCTCTTTTTCCTCCTCCTGCTGCCCAAAATGGCCGAGACAAGTTCCGGAGGGATGTGGGACGCCTTGTACCGGCCCGACTTTGAAGTTTCCTATATCCTTATTTCCAATGTGATTGCCAGCGGGATCACCCTTCTGATCCTGAGCGGGAACTACCTGAGGATCCGACTGGAGTTTGATCGGTCGTTACTCCGGCGCATGCTTTATTACAGCCTTCCTGTAATGTTTGCCGGAATTGCCTTTACCATTAACGAGGTTTTTGACAAATACCTGCTCACGGAGCTCCTTCCTGAGGATATCGCGAAGACAGAAATGGGGAAATACGCGGCCTGTTATCGCCTTGCGATGTTCATGACCCTTTTTGCCACCGCTTTCAGGCTGGGTATAGAACCCTTCTTCTTTAGCCATGCCAGCTCGGAAAACCCCAAAAAGGCCTATGCCCAGATTACAAATTATTTTGTCGTGCTTGGGAGTGTGATCCTGCTTGGGGTGGTTGTTTTTGCAGATGTGCTAAAAGTGCTTTTTGTGAGGGACCAGGCGTACTGGGAAGCCATGGCCATCGTGCCCATTGTCTTGTTGGGGAGTTTTTTCCTCGGAATCTACCACAACCTGTCAGTCTGGTACAAGGTGACCGACCGAACCCGGTTCGGGGCGGTCATTTCATTCGCCGGGGCCCTCATTACAATCCTGATCAATTATTTTTTCATCCCCAAATACAGCTACTTTGCTTCAGCCTGGGCAACCCTGGCCGCCTATGGAAGCATGATGCTTTTGTCCTACTTCCTGGGGAGGAAGTATTATCCAATACCTTATAACCTGCGAAAAATTTTCTTTTACCTGGGCATTTCCGTGTTGTTTTCGACCCTTTCGTTTTATGTTTTTAACAGAAACCTCTATCTCGGGCTCCTCTTACTTTTAGTATTTTTGGGATTGTTGTACAGAATGGAAAAGGAAGTCCTGTTAAAATTAATTCGAGGCAAATGAAGGTGAGAATCATCAATAAATCCAGAAATCCATTGCCATCCTATCAAACCCTGTCTTCGGCCGGAATGGACCTGAGAGCAGAGCTGGATGAACCGGTCCGGCTCGAACCGCTCGAAAGGGCAGTTGTAGGGACAGGGCTTTACATGGAATTGCCGGATGGGTATGAGGCCCAGATACGGCCCAGGAGCGGTCTTGCCGCCAAACAGGGGATTACGGTTCTGAACAGTCCGGGCACCATCGATGCGGATTACCGGGGTGAAATTGGCGTGATTCTTGCAAATGTGTCTAACGCGGCAGTGACAATACAACACGGGGACCGCATAGCGCAGATGGTAATCAGCCAATATCAGCAGGCCGAATGGATCGAGGTGGAAAGCCTTTCTGAAACGGATCGGGGAAGCGGCGGATTCGGGAGCACGGGAGTGAAATAGCAGAATGAAACAGGACCGTATGCAAAGCATCGGAAAAACATATTGGTTTTGGATTCTTTTGTTATCCCTGGGCTCAATTGGAGCTCAGGAAGAAGGGAATGCAGACCTATTTACAGACTCTTATACCGATCGGTTTCAAGAAGCTTTTTTTGAGGCAATCAAGCAAAAGAGTATCGAAAACTACGATCGGGCTGAAGCCCTTTTCCTGGAAGTCAAAAAGTTGGATCCCATCAATCCGGTTATTGACCACGAACTGGCGAAAGTGCTGCTTTTAGCCAGGCAATACGACCGGGCGGAAGGCTACGCCCTGGATGCTGTCCGTGCAAGACCGGAGGAATACTGGTTTGTACAAACCCTAATGGAGATCCTGGACAAACAGTCAAAACTGCCGGAAAATTTTGCCGGAGAATTACCTCTGGATCTGCCGGAATTCCGTATTAACCTTGCCGCCTGGTACCTGAAGCAGGAAAAATGGGACAAGGCCGGGGCCCAATTGGACCCCCTGCCTCCTTCAGATGAAGTTCGCACCATGCAGGCCCGTATTTCCCGCTCACGCCTTAATGAGGAGATCAGGGATGCCGACGTCACGGAAAACAAGGCTGCTCCTTTACTGGAAGGATCAGTTGCTGCTTATGAACAGGAACTTCGGCTACTTATGGGGGAGGAAAACTGGAAACCTACCGAAAACATGAGCCGGGAGGCGCTGGAGCGCTATCCCCTGCAACCCTTCTTTTACTATGCCAATGGGATCGCACAGCTCAGGCAGGGAAAGGCGCGCGAAGCTGTGGGCATCCTGGAGGAAGGGGAAGGGGTTTTGCTCGGGGATTCCGAAACAGCCCAAATGATTTACAGCGCCCTGGCGGAAGCACATACCCAATTGGGGAATATGGAAAAGGCCAGGAAGTATCAGAACAAGATCAAGAGCGGATCATGAGGATGAAAAGGCATTTGTCAGTTTTGGTGCTGGGAATTCTGATCGCCTTGAATTCCTGTGGATCTACCCGTATCCTGTCTGATGGCAGTATTGACGAAAGTCTTTCAGTTCGCAACATAATTCGAAACCACGAGGCCTCCAGGATGAAGTTCCGTACCCTGAGCGGCAGGCTCGGAATTGACTATACTGATGGAGAGGATACCCAGAAGGTGACCGTCAGCCTCCGGATGAAGAAAAATGAGGTTATCTGGCTAAGCGCCCCCCTGGGGGTGATCAAGGTATTGATAACCCCGGAACGGGTTTCATACTACAATAAACTGGACAATGAATATTTTGATGGGGATTTTAAGTTCCTCAGTCAGTTACTCGGATCCGAAATAGACTTCGACAAACTTCAGAACCTATTGCTGGGCCAGTCCATCGTTGAATTACAGGGTCGGAAGTTCGAATTGCAGTATGCTGCAGATGCGTATGAGCTCAAACCCAAACCCTCCCTTGATTTCTACAAACTCTTCCTTCAGGTTGAGCCCAAATATTTCAGGCTGGCATCTCAGCAACTCGCCCGGCCTTCGGAAAAAAGGCTTATGGAGGTCAGGTATGCAAGCTATCAGGAAGTACAGGGTCAAATCTTGCCCGATGAGGTGCATATTGCCGCTATAGACAAGGACGAACGCGTGACGATTGGGATCACTTATAAACAGGTTGAATTGAACCGGGAACTTCGATTTCCCTATAAAATACCAAAAGGTTTTAATCCGGTAGCCCTGAAGTGAGACAAAGGTTGCTCAATACCGCACTCCGCACAATTGTTTGTGCTATCGCCCTGTTAGGGATGTGGTCCCATGCCCAGACCGGGGAACAAAAGGCCCTTGAGGCCCGTAAGGACCAACTGGAAAATGAGATCCGGGAAATTAACCGGCTTCTTTTCGCGGAGCGGGAACAAAAGGGTAGTGTACTCGATCAGATGGAAGCGCTGAATCAGAAGATCAACCGTCAGCAACAACTCATCCGGGTAACCAACCAGCAGTCCAACCTTCTCAACCGTCAGATCAATGCGAATATCAGGCACATCAGCAAATTGCGGGAAGACCTCGAGACCCTTAAGGCGGACTATGCCGAGATGATCCGCAAGTCCTATCAAAACCGGTCCCACCAGAACAGGCTGCTCTTCCTGATGTCTTCTACCAGTTTTTTTCAGGCATTCAAGCGTCTGCAGTATATGAAGCAGTATACGCAGTTCCGGAAGAGGCAGGGAGAAGAAATCGTGGCCAAGACCGAAGAATTAAGGTCCCTGAATACAGATTTGACCCGCCAGCGGAAAGAAAAGGAGCTGTTGATTGCACAGAACAGGAGGATAAAGGACCAGCTCACCTCGGAAGTACAGTCTCAGCAAGCCCTTCTAAAAACCATTCGGCAGAATGAAAGTGCTTATGCCGTGGAAATTGAAAAGAAGCGCAAGGAAGCCCGGGCTATCGAAAGGCAGATTGAAAATCTGATCCGGTCCGCGATTGCGGCATCCAATCGCGAAAGTGGCGCTGGAAACGCCTCATCGAGCACGTTTGCCCTTACTCCCGAGGCAACCCTGATCGCCAATAATTTTTCAGCAAACAAGGGAAGGCTGATCTGGCCGGTGGAAAAGGGAGTTAAAAAGCAGGGCTATGGCGTGTATCCCGACGCGGTTTATCCCGGGATCAAGCACCAAAGCAATGGCGTGATTATAGCAACGGACCAGGGAGCTAAGGCCCGGGCTGTTTTTGAGGGGGAGGTAATCGCAGTGCTGGCCGTCCCCGGAGGGAACAAAGGGGTTCAGATAAAACACGGGAATTACATCAGCACCTATTACAACCTGTCCGAGCTCTATGTTAAGAAGGGAGATAAGGTAGAAGCAAAGGAGGCACTGGGAGAGGTTTATACCAATCGGTCTAACGGGCTGACCCAATTAAAATTTTACCTGTACCGCGATGCCACTAGGCTGAACCCAGAAGAATGGATCTACAGGTTGTAATCGGGTGGTATAGACCTACGGTCTCAGTCTTTGAACAGGGCCTTCAATTCAGTGGCTTCCTGAGGCTTCATTTTACCGGCCAGGACCAGGCTTAATTGTTTTCTTCTCAGGGCCGCCTCAAATCGCTGTTTTTCCAATTCCGTTTCGGGTTCAATGGGGGGCACCTCGGTGGGCAGGCCCGTGTCATCGACGGCGACAAAAGTATAGATAGCCTCATTGGCCTTTGTACGCTCTCCGCTAAAGCGATCCTCCATCCATACATCGATAAATATTTCCATGGATGTCCTGAAGGTCCGGGAGATAGATGCTTCCACGGTCACAACACTGCCCAGGGGCACCGATCTATTAAATGCCACGTGATTGACGGAAGCCGTCACGCAGATTCGCCTGCTGTGCCTTCGTGCGGTAATGCTGGCTGCCCGATCCATACGGGCGAGCAATTCCCCCCCGAAGAGGTTGTTCAGCGGGTTGGTCTCACTCGGCAAAACGAGGTCCGTCATGATGGTCCTTGATTCGCGGGGCTTCTTGGGCTCCATAGGAATATTTTCGGGCAAAGATACAGCCTTCCCTTCAGATGTGGGAGCTATGAGAAAGAGATTCTAGCGTTTGGACAGAAGCCAGGCATCCGCAGATTCCTTAAGCCTGATCTCCTTAAGGTTTTCGAGGGCTTCCCGGGGATCTGAAAAGCTTGCAAAGGCTACGTGGTGCAGCCCAAACTTATTTTGCCCCAGGTAATGGGCGGGATATCCCTTTCGGGTAAGTTCCCGGATGCGCTTCTCGGCATTGTCCCTAAACCGGTAGGCTCCCGCGATCACATGGTGAATGGCCTCAACCGACTGGGGTTCGGGTTTTTTTGTGACCTCAAGGCTGACAGAGGGAAGTTCCACCGGATCCGCATTAAAGAATGTAGCCTCCTGAATCTTTCGGGAAACCTCCTTCTGAGCCTCCTGATGGGCTACAGCGGTAGTAGTCAATTGACGCTGGTACAGGGAATAACTGCTCAGCCCGGTGGCTACTGCCAGAAATATCACGGCTGCGTATTTCAGCATCGGACGAAGCCCGTTTTTACTCCGCGCTTCCGGGGTGATGGTAAAAGGAATCCGCTCTTCCATCTGTACGACTTCTTCCTTCAGGACTTCGCGAACAACCGGATTCCCAATGACCGGACTCAGCCCGTATGAGGACATGAGGTAGTTGGTACGCTTGTCGGGCTCAAATACCATTTTTTTCTCGCTGTTCAGGCGGAAAACCCCGAGGCCCGATAATTCAAGCGGCCTTCCTGAATTCAGGATTTCTTTCCAGCGGCCGGACTCGGAGGTAACCCTTTCCAGGGTGCTTTCAAAGGAATCCCCTTCGGCCTGGGCGATATGGGAAACGAGAAGGCCATCATTGGTATCCAGACGGGCATTGAAGGACAACTCTTTATAGGGTGGATAAAACGTATTGCTGTCCCTTTGCAGGGAAGCGGACTTTATTTGGCTTAAAAAAGCCCCAAATCCCGGAACCACCACGCACTGGTACCTGTAAAGAAGATTCGCTATGTGCTCTTCGAGATGCATTAAAACAAAGATGAAAAAATTTAACAGGTTGAACAACCTGAGGCAAAGGGTTTTTATCAACACAACATTGGGGGAAACTTGTTAATTGTGACTTTAAATGGAAGAAAATGAAATAGTTGCAAAGCTAAGACTTCAGGTAACCCCTGGGATTGGTCCCGTGAATGCCCGAAAGTTGGTCCAACATTTCCGCAGTGCATCGGACATTTTCCGGGAATCTGAGAATGCCCTTCTTCAGATCCAGGGTATTGGCAGCGTTGTGGTTAAGAACCTTCTCAATGAAAAATTTCAGCGAAAGGCAGAGCGGGAATTTGAGCGAATTCAGCGGGATGGACTTCGCTGCCTTTCATTCGGAGACCCTGAGTTTCCACCCTTGTTGAACCAGTGTGAGGATGCCCCACTGCTTCTTTTCCTGAGGGGCACGATATCTTTTGAGAAAAAGCGGTTCATAAGTATTGTAGGGACCCGGAACATGACCCCCAGGGGGCGTTCCTTTTGCGAACAGTTTGTAACCGACCTTGCGCCTTATGGCCCCGTGGTGGTGAGCGGACTGGCCTATGGGGTAGATATTTGTGCCCATCAGGCTTCCCTGAGGCAGGGACTGGAAACAGTCGCGTGCATGGCACACGGACTTGACCAGGTATATCCCCCAACACACTCGGGATTTGCTTCTAAAATCCAGGAACAGGGAGGCCTGTTGTCCGAATTCTGGTTAGGCACGACCCCGGAACCCATGAATTTTGTCAGACGAAACCGGATCATTGCCGGCCTTAGTGAGGCGACCGTTGTCGTGGAATCGGCTATAAAGGGGGGCAGTCTTATCACGGCCGATTTGGCCTTCGGGTATAACAGGGAAGTATTTTCCGTCCCCGGTCGTCCAGGGGATGTGTTCAGCCAGGGCTGCAATCTAATGATACGAACTCACAAGGCCCAACTGCTCCAGTCAGCAGAAGAATTTTTGAGTGCCATGAACTGGAATTTGGAAGGCGTTCCCCATCGCTCAGAGGAATCCGCTCGGAGCAACCGGGACGACCTCGATACCAATGAGGAATCGGTCGTGGAATTTCTTGAGGATAGGGGAGAACAGCTCCTGGACGAGATTGCGTTCGGGTGTCAACTGCCTGTGCAGGTAGTTGCTGCGGTACTGTTCCAGCTGGAAATGAAGGGAGTTGTAGCACCGCTGCCCGGCAAGCGGTTTCGATTGAAAGGGGATTGAAACATTCTTTTCGTATCGAGCTTCTCCAACGGTGAGTTTTGGTAAGGAGCATTGGCCCGGTAAATGAAAGGCTACCTGGCGTTCGCTGGAGACCCTCAGGTTAGTAACCGACCTTTTTTCGTACCCTTGCCAGCACTACGTCTGCTACTTCATGGGCCTTTTTAGCTCCTATGTGCAGGGCCTCGTCTATTTCATCCCGGTGCGCCATATAGTAGTTAAAGCGTTCCCGTGCCTCACCGAAACAATCCAGGATGCATTCATAGAGCGCCTGCTTGGCATGGCCGTACCCGTAATTACCGCCCAGGTAATTCTCGCGCATTTCAGCAACCTCCTCACTACTTGCAAGGATGCTGTAAAGGGCAAAAACCGTATCTCCCTCCGGGTCTTTAGGTTCTTCCAGGGGTGTGCTGTCGGTGACAATGCTCATGATTTGTTTGCGCAGCTTCTTATCGGGAAGAAAGATATCAATAAGGTTTCCCTTGCTCTTGCTCATTTTTTGTCCGTCGGTCCCGGGAATGTACATGGTCTGTTCCTGTACCCTGGCTTCGGGCATCACAAAAGTTTCTCCCATTTGGGCATGAAACCGCGCGGCCACATCGCGTGTCATTTCCAGGTGCTGCAACTGGTCCTTGCCAACCGGGACGATTTGGGCATCGTATAAGAGAATGTCAGCAGCCATCAGCATCGGATAGGAGAAAAGGCCAGCATTTACATCCTCCAGCCGGTCTGCCTTGTCCTTAAAGGAATGGGCCAGGGTCAGGCGCTGATATGGAAAAAAACAACTCAGGTACCAGGCAAGCTCGGTTACCTGGGGAACGTCGCTCTGCCGGTAGAAAACCGTTTTTTCGATGTCAAGTCCGAAAGCCAGCCAGGCTGCAGCGGTGGCATAGGTGTTTTCACGAAGGGTTTCCCCATCTTTGATCTGCGTGAGGGAATGCATATCCGCGATAAACAGATATGAATCATTTTCCGGGGCTGCAGCCATAGAAATGGCAGGGCGGATAGCCCCCAGAATGTTCCCTAAATGCGGAGTACCTGTACTTTGAATCCCGGTAAGAATCCGTGGCATAGAAAGCGGTTTGTAATCAAGGCACAAAAGTAAGTGAAATACCAGAACCCTCCCAAAATTCTTACTTTTGGACTCATGCGGGAATTGACAAAAAAAACAGGACAGGCGCTGTTTCGTATCTGGTTTTACATCCTGGTGGCCCTTCCCATTTTCATATTTTTCCCTTTCCTGCTGCTTTTTACCCTCTCAGAGAGAACCTATCCCCAGTTTTTTTGGCTGGCCCGTAACGTCTGGGCTTCCTGTATTCTATATGGCATGGGATGCCCCCCGCGGATAAGCTTTGAGGAGCGATTGGTGCCTGGGAAAAGCTATATGCTGGTGGCAAACCACACCAGCATGCTCGATATAATGGCGATGTTGAGGGTAAGTCGGAACCCTTTTGTCTTCGTAGGCAAAAAGGAGCTGGTAAACATCCCGGTTTTCGGATTTTTCTACAGGCGAGTCTGCATTCTGGTAGACCGGGAGGACAGCAGGAGCCGGTCTGCCGTCTATCGCAGGGTCAACCGTCGTTTGAAACAGGGGTTGAGTATATGCATTTTTCCCGAAGGTGGGGTTCCGGAGGAGACCGTCGAGCTGGACTCTTTTAAGGACGGGGCATTCAAAATAGCGATAGCACATCAGATCCCTGTAGTCCCCATTACCTTTTACGACAACAAGAAGCGGTTTCCCTTTAGGTTTTTCAGTGGAGGGCCCGGGCCATTGCGCACCAGGGTCCATAGTTTCTTCCCAACTGATGAGCTTCAGGAAACCGACAAAAGGGGATTAAAGGATACAGTCCGTCAGGTCCTGCTCGAGAGCCTTCGTTCAGGGCCAAAGTCCTGAACGGATTCTCAGCGAGTATTACATCATCTTTTAGCGGCTAAAACCTGAAATTCAAACCACTATAAACCCCTATGGAGTAGGGCTGGAAGCTGCCTGAGGTTTCCGTAAATGTGTTGAGCTGGTATTTGAACATGGGCTGCAGGTTAATTTCAAAACGCGGGTTCAGACGATAATAGAAACCAAGACCCAGGTTGGTGCTGAAGTTCAGGGAATTCATGTTTGTGGCTTCCCCGATTTCAGTAACCGCTTCCCCGGATTGCAGGCTTACGGAATTCTCCACCAGGAAAAGGGAACTCAGCCCCCCGATAAGGTTAATGCCAAACTTTCGGTCCAGAAGGTTGTACTGCATCTCCACAGGAATTTCCAGATACCCGAATTCCTGTAACATCTGTCCTTCACGCGCGGCACTCGGGGCGGACACATCTACCGCTGCCGGTTCCTGCGGCGGTTGTGCCCCGCTTATCGTACTGTGCACGACGAGGTTCTTTGAATTTTCAGAATAGCTTATGGTGCGGATCAGGGAACTGGGCCGGGCCGCAGGTGAGGCGGTAAAGCCAACATCATCCGTGTTATAGCCGTAATCCACGCGATGGATTCCAGACCGGAGGCTCAGTTTTTTGGAAAGCTGGTAGGAGACCTGCAGGCCGTAACTCATGTTTACAGTGCCCGACTTGGAATTATTCAAAAAATTGGAGGAGATAGGAGATCCGTTTCCAAATGAATTGAAATATACCGGTGCAAGGCTTGGCCCGACAGACCACTTCCCTTCGGATTCCTCACTATCCGCGACCGCTTCCTGGGTTTCCAGTTCCTCGAAAATGGACTTTTTAGGCGGGTTTTCCCCATTTGCATCGGCGGCCTCTTCAATTGTAAGGACCGATTCGCCCCTTGTTTTGGCCGCCTGGGTGTCCACCACCCGGTTTGGGTTTTCCTGAATGGAGGCCAATCTTTCGGCGTCATTCACTTCCGCAACCCTGTTCTCCTTTTGGTCCCGGAGACCTCGCTCTTCATCCGTTGCTTCAGAAGCGGCCAGCCAGTCGTTTTTCAGGGCTCCCTGTCCGGAATCCCTTGCGGAAGGGGTTTTTGCTATTCCGGAGTTGGAACCAACCCCATCGCTAACCCCTGTGTCTTCTGAAGAGTTGTTTTTTTCTTCAGAAGTTTGATCATTAACCAGTCCGTCTTCCATCATGCCGGGAAGGGACTTTTCTGAATTGCTTTCACGGGGAACATCCGGCTGAATGACCGAACGGCCGACAGCAGGTGCCTCTGAGCTGGAATCTTCACCTGGTGCCAGCAGGAAAAGCCCTGCTGCAATAATGGCTGCGGCTGCTCCAATGCGCAACCAGAGTGGGATGAGACGGCCTTTCTTTTTCTTCCGATCCAGACTGGCTCGAACACGGTCCCATACCCTGGGGTCTGGCGTTTCCCGGAAGTCCCCCAGTTTATCCTGGATCATTTTGTCCAAATCTCTATTGTCCATGGCTAGGATGTTAGGCTATTTGTTTTTTTTTTAAAATCTTCTCCTGCAGGATTGCACGTGCCCGCGAAAGGTTTGATTTTGAAGTTCCCGGCGAGGTGCCGAGGGCTTCGCTGATCTCCTTGTGGGTATAACCGTCCAGCACATACATGTTAAAGGTTACCCGGTATTTATGGGGCAATTCCTGTATGTATTTCAACAGGAGCCCAAGGGAGATCTCCGTCTCTTCTGCAGCTCCGACCTCCTCAAACAAATCCGGGACCTCGGAGAGCAGGGTCAGGGGCTCTTTTTTCCGGTACTTCTGAAGTACCGTATTTATGGTAATCCGCTTGAGCCATCCTTCAAAGGACCCCCTGAACCGGTACTGATGCATTTTCTCATAAATCGTCATGAAGCTGTCGTGCAAATTATCCTCAGCTTCTTTTCTGTTGCGGGAATACTTCAGGCAAACCCCATAGAGCTCCGGAGCATAGGTTCGGTACAACACCTCCTGGGCTTCCCGGTTTCCCTTAATACATTTCTTTATGAGCTCTTTTTGCGTCAAAATGCGAGTTGCGTTTCAGGAAGAATTGCCTCTTTTATGGGGTTACCGGCACCTCTATTTCCAGGTACTGGGGAACCCCCTGTTCATTCTCTCCGGTCCAGAAGCGAAACAGGTACGTTTCGGGATAAAGACAAACAAAATCGAAGGTAGTTTCTATTTCAGAAATCACTTCCGTGCATGCGACATCATCCCATTGCGTTCCGATGGCCACTACGGTGCGTACCGTGGTGCCCTGGGAAGTGATGTCAAAACCTTCAAATTCGGTACACCCATTGGGCACGAGCACCGTAACACCGATTTCATAGGTTTCGTTCAGGATAAAGGTTTCCGGCATGGAAACATCGGTAATCTGCAAGGTGACAAAATGGTAGTTCACCTCATCATCTCCTATGTCACAGGCATTTAGCACCAGTAAGAGGAGGAGGGCCTTAAGTACTTTCCAAAGGGTCTTCATAGGCTACATCTCCCGTAAACTCCACTAACTAGATGGCCCCGGGTGGTAAAGGTTGCTTGGATTCCGTTGGAAATCAGAGGTGCTCCGGTAATGATTACACAGCCGAGATAGCCTCTTTGATCTTTCCTTCGAGCTCCTCCATGAGTTCCGGATTATCCTCAAGCAGGGTTTTAACTGCATCCCGCCCCTGACCGAGCTTGGTGTCCCCATAGCTGAACCAGGAGCCGCTTTTCTTGATGATTTCATAGGCCACACCCAGATCGAGGATTTCCCCTACTTTGGATATGCCTTCCCCGTACATAATATCGAACTCGGCGGTCTTAAAAGGAGGTGCCACCTTGTTTTTTACGACTTTGACCCGGGTTTTGTTTCCCATAACCGTACCGTCTGAATCTTTGATCTGGGTAGAGCGTCGGATATCCAGCCGAACGGAAGAATAGAATTTCAGGGCATTTCCTCCGGTGGTCGTCTCAGGATTACCAAACATGACCCCGATTTTTTCCCGTAACTGGTTGATAAAAATTACCGTGCTATGAGTTTTACTGATCGACCCAGTCAGTTTTCTAAGGGCCTGGGACATCAGCCGCGCATGCAACCCCACCTTCGAATCCCCCATTTCCCCCTCGATTTCACTTTTGGGGGTAAGGGCGGCCACCGAATCGATAATAACGATATCAATGGCGCCGGAACGGATCAGGTTGTCTGCGATTTCCAGGGCCTGCTCCCCGTGATCTGGCTGAGAAATGATCAGGTTGTCAATATCCACCCCAAGCTTTTCCGCGTAAAACCGGTCAAATGCGTGTTCCGCATCGATAAATGCGGCGATGCCCCCTGCTTTCTGGGCTTCTGCAATTGCGTGCAGCGTCAGGGTTGTTTTACCAGAGGATTCCGGTCCGTATATTTCGATAACCCTTCCCCTGGGATAGCCGCCCACGCCCAGCGCAAGGTCCAGCCCGAGGGACCCTGAAGAAATGACCTCCACGTCCTGGACCACATCGTCTCCCATCTTCATAACGGCCCCTTTACCGTAGGTCTTGTCCAGTTTGTCCAGGGTAAGTTTAAGGGCTTTCAGCTTCGCTTCTTTCTCACTGCTCATAGGTATTCCTTTATTTTGGTGGAGGGCTAAATTACCATTTCTTTTGCCATTATCACAATGGGACAAGCAACCTTTTTGCCCCTGGTGTATCTTTTTTATACATCAAAATTCTGTCTGCAAAAGTAAGGTGTTATACTGCAGAATAAATTCATAAATTCGCTGTGAAAGAGAATTATATGCAGTCCCGCCGGGAGCTCTGAATTCATGTCAGAGCTCTTTTTTTATGCAGATTATCAGGGGATTGCCTATTTTTGGGCTTTCTATTTCTTTTAACTTGACAAATTGGTATAGCATGCAACTGTACAATACGCTAAGTGCAAAGGAAAGAGAAGCCCTTATTGAGCAGGCCGGTAAAGAGCGCCTGACGATCTCTTTCTATAAGTACGCACACATTGGGAATCCCCAAATTCTGAGAAATCACCTGTTCATCCATTGGAATGAACTCGAAGTCCTCGGCCGTATTTATGTGGCCCATGAAGGGGTGAACGCCCAACTTTCCGTTCCTGCGGAGAATTTCAAAGCCTTCAAAGAACACCTGGACAGCATTACCTTTCTGGAAGGGGTTCGGCTTAATATCGCCATAGAACAGGACAACAAATCCTTCCTGAAGCTAAAGGTGAAAGTACGCAGAAAAATCGTTGCCGACGGGCTGGATGATGACAGCTTCGATGTCACCAACAAGGGGATACACGTGGATGCCGAGCAGTTCAACCAACTGGTGGAGGACCCGGATGCGATCGTTGTAGATATGCGGAACCATTACGAAAGTGAAATCGGTCATTTCAAAAATGCCGTTACTCCGGATGTAGATACCTTCAGGGATTCCCTGGATTTGATCGAGGAACAGCTCCGCGACCACAAAGAGGATAAAAAGCTGGTCATGTACTGCACCGGGGGTATCCGTTGCGAGAAGGCCAGTGCGTATTACAGGCACAAGGGTTTTAAACAGGTGTACCAACTGGAAGGCGGGATCATCGAATATACCCGGCAGGTCCGCGACAAAGACCTGGACAATAAATTCATGGGTAAGAATTTTGTCTTTGACCAAAGGCGGTCTGAGCGGATTTCTGAGGAGATCATTTCCAACTGCCACCAGTGTGGAAAGCCCTGTGACACCCATACGAATTGCGCCAATGAAGGATGCCACCTCCTGTTCATACAGTGTGAGGAATGCGCGGAGAAAATGAACCACTGTTGTTCAGAAGCCTGTATGGAGATCGTCTCCCTGCCGTACGAAGAGCAAAAGAAGCTGCGAAAGGGGAAAACAAAAAGCAACCTGATCTTTAAAAAGGGGCGGTCCGAAGTCCTGAAATTCAAGAAACCGTCTACTTCCGGAGTGACCCTGGAATAAGTCGCCTGCTGGCCGGACTTGCTTCGGCAGTTCTCTGCGGCACCGGATCCCCTGTGAAATTGACCTGTCATTTTGCAGGGGATTCATTGTTGAAGAATGAAATCCGGGACAGCCGGGATTTCGCTTCCCTCTCAAAATTATCCTATCTTTACGCGTGTAATTTAATTATGAACCTCTTTCCGGGGAGTTGTCATAGGACATCCCCGGGATATATATAACATTTATGGGGTGTAGCAGTTGTTCAACCGGAAAGGATGGACAGCCGCGCGGATGTAGGAACAACGGTACCTGCGGTACGGATGGCTGTAATAAACTTACGGTTTTTGACTGGCTTTCCAATATGTCCCTGCCTGCCGGACAGCAGGCTTTCGACGTAGTGGAGGTGCGGTTTAAAAATAGCAGAAAGGAATTTTTCAGGAACTCAGAGGGCCTTTCCCTTTTCATCGGGGATGTGGTTGCCACCCAGGCAAAATCGGGGCATGATGTCGGCATCGTAACCCTGACCGGGGAGCTGGTGCGTGTGCAGATGCGTAAAAAGAAGGTGCCCCTGAAATCAGATCTTCCCAAAATTTATCGAAAGGCGACTCAGCGGGACATCGACAAATGGAAGAAGGTAAGGGGTAAGGAAGAGGAGATCAAGAAACGATCCCGGGAGATAGCCATAATACTCGGCCTGGAAATGAAGATCTCGGACGTGGAATTCCAGGGGGACGGTTCCAAGGCCACTTTCTACTACACCGCCGAAGACCGTGTTGATTTCAGACAGTTGATCAAGGATATGGCGAAGGCATTCGGGATCCGGGTGGAAATGCGGCAGATCGGATACAGGCAGGAAGCCCAGCGGCTTGGGGGAATTGGATCCTGTGGAAGGGAGCTGTGCTGCTCTACCTGGCTTACTGATTTCAGGTCCGTCACCACTGCGGCAGCCCGCTACCAACAACTTTCCCTGAATCCCCAGAAATTGGCAGGGCAGTGCGGCAAATTGAAATGTTGCCTGAACTACGAACTGGACACCTATATGGATGCCCTGAAGGATTTCCCTTCCGCGGATGTAAGACTCCAAACGGAAAAAGGCGTGGCATTTTGCCAGAAAACCGATATTTTCAAGGGGATCCTGTGGTTTTCCTACAAGGAGGACCCATCCAACTGGCATACGCTGAACAAGGAACAGGTGCATGAGATTCTCGAAATGAACCGGAGTAAAAAGAAAGTACAGAGCCTGGAGGCGTACGCGGTTGAGAATTTCCAGAATGAGGAGGTGACCTTTGAGAACCCGGTCGGGCAGGATAGCCTGACGCGATTTGACCGACCAAAGGGCAAACGCAACAGGAAGAATCGTAATAAGAAGAAAGGGAATACTAAAAAAAGAATGGCGCGCAATGCCTAGAATCCTATTTGTTGGGATCATCTTCCTTTTGGGGATGTCCTGTACAGACCAGCTGGCTTATTTCAGTTACCAGTCTACCAATAACGGGAACTGGGGAAAAGACCAGATGATGGAGTTCAGCTTTTCGGACCTGGATTCCACACAGGCATACAATATGTACATCACCTTGCGGAATGATGAACAGTATCCCTACAGCAATTTGTTTTTGATTGCAGAAATGACCGCCCCGGACGGCACCTCCAAGCGGGATACCCTGGAGTACGAGATGGCGGATGCCAGTGGAAATTGGATGGGAACTGGATATGGCAGTGTGAAGGAAAATAAACTTTGGTACCGGGAAAACATCGTTTTTCCGGATTCAGGCGTATATACTGTTACCGTCTCACATGCCATGCGCAAGAACGGAAGCGTGGAAGGGATTGAAAAGCTTCCGGGAGTACTGGACGTGGGCCTTCAAATTGAGAAGAATCAGTAGAAACGATGGCTAAGAAAAAGGCAAAAAAACAAACAAAGACGTTTAAACCATTTATAAAGGCATTTTGGATCCTGTTCGCGTCAGGGGTCCTTTTGGTTGCTCTGGTATTTCTCCTG
>CBDUBB010000008.1:0-20318 GCA_965365265.1 uncultured Flavobacteriaceae bacterium | reverse complement strand
ATTGTTTGACATCTGTCCAGTCCCTGGATCCGGAAACCGGGCAGGCGATTTCAAGTTCTTCGATGAGGGCTTTGACATCTGCAAGGTCTTCCTTTTCAAGGGAACGGGCCATGCGCTTTAAGATCTCATCCCCCTGTTCCCGGTATTTCACAACCCTCGGGTTTGTACTGACAAATTGCTCCCGGTCAAAGGCATCCCCGAATCTCCTGGCTGCCTTGGCAATCTCTTTCTCCGCTTTTGCCTCGAGTTTGGCCACATAATCCTCGATGAGCACATCGGCCCGGTAGCGTTTTTTGGAGTCTTTATTGTCTATGAGCGGATCGTTGAAGGCATCCACGTGGCCGGAAGCCTTCCAGGTAGTCGGATGCATAAAAATCGCCGCATCGATACCCACGATATTCTCATGCAGCTGTACCATGGCACGCCACCAGTACTCCCGTATATTCTTTTTGAGTTCCGCCCCGTTCTGCGCGTAATCGTAAACCGCGCTGAGCCCGTCGTAGATTTCGCTCGACTGCACCACATACCCATACTCCTTGGCATGGGATATCACCTTTTTAAAATCGTCTTCTTGTTTTGCCATTGGGCAAAAATAGGATATCTGCAAAAACTTCGATCGCCTATTTCAGCCGAAATTCCGAAGAAGAAAGCAATTTTTCATCCTCAAAAACATTGAGGGTGTAAATGCCGGGTTCGAGCTCGCCTTCAGACACTGTAATAAAATCGCAAACATTCATCTCCTCCCCTGTAAATATGAGCTCCACCTTTTTGCTGTAGATATTCCCGTTAACGGCGACCAGTTTGGCATTGTCCTCGATTATGCTCATGTCCGGCCCCAGGAACTGCAGGTACAACACCTTCTCCTCCATGTTCACGTTCGGGTTGCCCCTGACGGTCACACATCCCCGTAGCTTGACAATTGTCGATGCCTTGTTGGACTTTATGGGTCTTTCCCTCCTGATTCGAAATCCGTCCCCCTGGGGATTTTCCAGGCTCAGGTAACTTTTTCTCCTAAGTTCGAGGCTGAGTTCCTGGTTCTTCCGGCGAAGGAGTTCCTCGGCCGCTGCAAGAGAGGAAGTCTTTCCTTTGAGGTCCTCGAGCATTTCCCTGGTCTCCTCGTACTTCTGGGCGAGTTCCCTGTTATTGAATTGCAGCTCCTGGTTCTTAAGTTTGATACTTGCGTACCTGGCCTCCAGGCCCCTGAGTTCTTTCCGGTACTCCCTGAGCTTGCGGATGTTGAAATTGAGCCGGCCAACGGAGTCTATAAGTTGTTCAACCCGGCTGCGGCTTTCCTGCAATTCGATTTCGTTGACTTCATTGAGGGCGAGCAACCGGTCTACCTCAGAACGCATCAGGGTGAGGTCCTTGATCAGCAGGGTGCGCTCCTTCTCCAGGTAGGTGATCTGCTGACGGGACTGGGCGTAGCTGTAGTAAAACGCTATAAGGATCCCAATGATCACCGCGATCAGGGTTACAAAGATGATCCTGTTATTAAAATTAGTGTCCTGGAGGTTCATTAAGCCGGTGCCCGGGAAGGCGGTTAGATAGATGATTTCGAATCTCTCAAAAATACTAAATGATGTAAACACCTTTGTGGTGCCGGAGACCTGTTTTGGATGTAATGCCGTTTTATATCGGGGAGAGCATCTGCTTTGTGCATTTTGTCGAAATGAATTACCCCTCACCGAATACAACTTTTCAGTGGAAAATACCGCAGATCGCCTTTTTTACGGACATTCCGGGGTTCGTAAGGCTGCTTCCCTGTTCTTTTACAATCAAAACGGCATGGTGCCCCATCTTATCCACGGTCTTAAATACAGGGGAATGGAACAAATCGGTTCCTTTTTTGGCAAATGGCAAGGGGCGCTTCTGAGCAGGGATACGGGCCTGGAGCCAATTGATTATGTCCTCCCGGTGCCCCTGCACCGGAAAAAGGAAAGAAAGCGAGGCTACAACCAGTGTGCCCGGTTCGGGATGGAACTGGCAAGGGCCCTGGAAGCGAAATTTTCGGCAGGCCTGCTGGTCCGAAGAAGTTCCTCCCAAACTCAAACCGTAAAAAACCGCTGGCATCGTTGGAAGGGGACAAAAGACGCATTTCTTGCCCCCTCCCCGCAAGATCTGGAGGATAAGCGAATTCTCCTCGTAGATGACGTGATTACCACGGGTGCCACGCTGGGAGCCTGTTGTGAGGCACTAAAACATATCCCACATGGGGGTATCTATATCGCAACCATGGCTATAGTCCCCTAGTTGTCAACTTCTTCAAATTAATTGTTTCTTTGTGTTTGCAAAAGAGGTGTTATGGACTTTTTCCGCCGGATACTGGCCACTGTGTTTGCCTTATGTGCCCTGCTTGCACTCAGCGATTGTGGCCGGCGGGGAAGCCCTTCCGGGGGGCCGAAGGACGAAACCCCCCCGGTACTGATAAAAGCGGACCCCCCGGACAAAACCACAGGTTTCAAGACTGACAGAATACGCCTGTATTTTGACGAGTACATCCGCCTTGAAAATGTGTTGAACCAGCTCATAGTATCCCCCCCCCTCAAAAACCAACCGCAGATAACCCCCATGGGGGGAGCCCGAAAGTACGTCGAGATTATCCTGAAGGATACCCTGCTCGAGAACACTACCTATACGCTCAACTTCGGTCAAAGTGTGGTGGATAACAACGAGGGCAACCCAAATAATTTTCTCACCTATGTATTCTCAACCGGGGACTATATAGACTCCCTCTCTCTTAGCGGAGCTGTGGCCGACGGATTCAACCGGAGTCCGGACCCCTTCATCAGCGTAATGCTTTATGAGGCAGACACTGCCTATACGGATTCCACCGTTTACAAGCAGCCTCCCTACTACATTACCAATACGCTGGATAGTGCGGTCACCTTTAAGCTGGAGAACCTCAAGGCAGGCACCTATCACCTGATAGCCCTCAAGGACGAGGGCCGGAATAATGTTTTTGATCCATCGGCGGATAAGATTGGTTTTGTCGCTGATACGGTGATCCTGCCCACAGACTCGGTATTTCAGCTGCGGCTGTTCCGGGAAATTCCCGGCTATGGGGTACTCCCCCCTTCTTTTGCGGCTTCCAACAAAATCGTATTCGGATATAACGGAGTTAAAACTCCCGAGGTTACCCTCCTTACCCAACTCCCTGACAGTGTCAGCACACTGCTGGCAAAGGAGCCTGGAAAGGATAGTCTGAATCTTTGGATTACCCCCTTTAGTGCAGATTCGCTGATGTTTGAAGTCAGGCACCCGGAGATAGAAACCCTTGTGGACACCTTTAGCCTGAAACCTGTAAATGCCACCAGGGATTCGTTGATATTTTCATGGAACCCCAGACAAAGCCTAAATTTTACAGACACCCTCTTCCTCACTGCGACCCTTCCCCTACAATCCATTGACACCTCCCTGTTCCAAATGATGGATGCAGACAGCCTCCCGGTTGCACTTGCGGCGCACCTGGACACTTTGCTGAACCGGGTTCGGCTGGATTTCCCCAAGGAACCCAACCAAACCTATATCCTGGAGGTCTTTCCCGGTGGGCTTACCGATTTTTTCGGGACCAGCAATGACACCCTCGAAAACCGCTGGCGGACCGGAAGCCCGGCAGATTATGGAAATCTCCGGATGAATTTACAGGGAAACCCCAGCTTCCCCCTGATCGTAGAGTTGATTGACCAGAAAAACGAACTGGTTCGAAGTGCCTATCTGAAAGAGTTTGAAGAAGTGCAATTTCCCTTCCTCAATCCGGGGAATTATCGCATTCGCATCATCTTTGACGCCAACCAAAACGGGAAATGGGATACGGGGAGCTTCCTTGAAAAAAAACAGCCGGAACGGGTTATTTACTATCCAGGGGCCATTGAGATGAGGGCAAACTGGGAGAAGGTGGAAACCTTTACGATTCAAGACTGAACCGGTCCTGGTCCTGAAGAAAACGGAGGGATTCCCGCGTTGTTTGCAGGTGGGACTTACTCAGGGAAACCCTGAGGATTTCTTCTCCCTCCGAGGATGCCAGACAATTACCCAGACTGTCATAGGCGGCCGTATGCCCGCTGTAGATAAGGTTATTCGGATCGGTCCCTACACGGTTCACACCAAGCACGTAGGACATATTTTCGATGGCCCTTGCCCGAAGAAGGGTGTCCCAGGCAGAAACGCGGGGGCTGGGCCAGTTAGCCACGTAGATCAAGACATCGTATCCGTCCGCATTGCGAGACCAAACGGGAAACCTAAGATCGTAGCAGATGAGCGGACAAAAGGTAAACCCTCTGAAATCCACTTGCAGGCGCTCCGTGCCCCGGGTATAAACCCTGTCCTCTCCGGCCAGGGTAAACGTATGTCTTTTATCGTACTGCTCATAACTCCCGTCGGGCATTGCAAAGACCAGCCGGTTGTAGTACCTCCCCCCCTCTGGCATAACTGTACTGCCTGTCACGGCTGCATTTGCCAGGGAAGCCTGTTCCAACATCCAGTCAAGGGTACGCCGGCCTTCTTCGGCGGGAATGTGCTGCGGATTCATCGTAAATCCCGTCGTAAACATCTCCGGGAGCACAATCAGGTCAACACTCCCTGACAGGGGTTTCAGCAAATCAGCGAAATGCCGCCGGTTTTTCCCGGGATTCTCCCAGATAAGGGCGGACTGCACAAGGGCTGCTTCCATAGTGGCCAGACTAACTCAGGACTTATTCTCTAACAGGGAAACCAGGTTTTGCAATCCCTGGGTACGCGCATGGTAGAGGGCAGTATGCCCCTGGGCATCCACCGCATCGATCTTCGCCCCGTGTTCTATCAAAAGTTTTGCAATGCCTTCCCGGTTAAAGGTCACGGCAAAAATAAGGCAGGTTCCGCCCATGCCATTGCGGGCATTGACATCTGCCCCGGCTTCCAGCAGGATTTTTGCCATCTCTTCATACCCCTTGAAACAAACGCCCATCAGGGCAGTATTGCCCGAACCATCCTTTTCGTCGATGAGGGCACCTTTGGAAAGCAGGAGCCTGACAACATCCCTGTGGTCGTAGTATGATGCCATGATCAGGGGGGTGGCCCCCCTGGGATCCTTAGAATGCAGAAGTTCGGGGCTGACTTCTAACCCTTTACTGATAGACTCCAGGTTTCCTTCCCGGATCCGGCTGAAAAATTCCGTAGTATCCATAATGGTAAAAATACGGCAATTAGGGGAGTTGGGATAAAAATCCTCCATTTTTCATTCGGAAAAAGCGGGAGGGATCAGTGGAATCCCGGGCTGAAATCTTCAGGGGCATTCTGCGGTTCTGCAAGGGTCCCGTTTCCCCCTGAGTCGTTGTGGATAACCCATTCATCCGGATTAAACACAGGGTTGGAAAGGAGGATTTCCGATCGCCTGAGCGCCCTGCCATCTTCGAATTCACAGGCAGTTCCAGTCCCATCTATACCTGGGTTTCCAAAAGCATCCACAATATTCCCAAAGGGGTCGATCAACTCCATGGAATCATCCCCGTTTGAGTCGGCTGGCCCGTTCCTGGATACGACTGCCCCAGGGGGAAACCCATAGGTACTCTCAAAAACTTCAGGATACGCACTGAAAACCAACACCTCTCCTGCCTGGATTTCCAGGCCATCCAGAGAAACGGAAAGGCCGGGTTCCGGGTTGGCATTTGTAAAGTGCCTCAGCTCCCCCCCATCCAGCCTGAAAAGTGAATCAGAAGCATTAAAGAGTTCTATAAAACGCGCCTCGGGGAGGTTGTCGGGGTCGGCTATTTCGGAAATCAGGATCTGATCCGAGGTTCTCCTGTCAATCCTGGAGTCGCAGCGGGGTTGTTCCAACCTGAGGTCCACAGGATTCATTACAAGCAATTCGAACCGGCTACCCCGATTGCTGAGTACACCGCTCACGCTGCCAAAACCGCCGGGCAATGGTTCGGAATGAAAATCGGAATACCCGCTGTTGCGTACAATGAGGGTATTGCCCCTGCAATCCTGTAATGTGCGTCGGGTTTCCACCCCAGTTTCCGCAAAGGGCAACCCTACTTCCCCGGCGACAAATTCCACTTCATGGATTTGCACCAGGGTATTCAAATGATTAGCAGACAACCCTTCAATAGAGACTCCCTGGGCATGTGGAATGGTTTCCTGCTCACATAAAACGGTTACATGGCTGGCGAATAAGGATGCCGGAAGCCTCCCAACCCCTATATTGCCAAAGGAAGGGAAGCCCCCTCCCAGTTTAAATGAGCCTCCTGATTTTCCCAGATATAGCCCTTTCAGGTTCAGGACCACCCTTGACCCGAATGGCACCCGTGAATGGCTCTCCAGCAGGTCTGTAAGGAATACCAGGCCGCCAGAGGCACCTGTGGCTTCATCCTGCAGGTAAATTTCCCCAAACAGGTTGGACGTGGCATCAGAGGAAACCACATATCCCTCCCACTGTACGGAATCCGGTATGCGGACCGTCTCCCCCTGGTAATACGCCTTAAGTTCCGCCAGTGAAATCAGGGGAGATCCGAAACCGTTACAATCGGATCCTGGAACCGCAAAATCATCGTTCAATCCGCACCCGATAAGGACCAGGCCTGAGAACAGGCTTGCCACCGCGAAAACCCTGTGTTTAATCCAGCAACTTTTCATTTGAAACTCCAACTTAGGTTAATAAAAAACGTCCTCCCAAAGCCAGGCCAGTATTTGGGTCCGAAAGAAGGGTTGCCGCTGAGCTGATCCTCATACCATTGCCGGTAATTCCCGTTCCGGCCCTGCTCATACCCCCCTGATAGAAAGAAGGTATCCAGCAGGTTTGAAATGCTGATGAACAAACTGACATAATGGGAATCCCGGCGCCAGGACTTCCCTCCGGTAAGGTTCAGGAGATACACAGGCGGGAGCGGTTGTTGGCGGAGTGCCTGTTTAATTTCGTCCGGGCTGATCCCTTCAACTTCTCGTCCTGTTTCGGGATCCAGCCGGAAACTCCCTGTATACCTCAAAAAAGAGATATCCGTATACTGATCTGACAGGTAGTTCACGGTAACCCCAGCCCACCAGTAGGAGGGGTCCCTGTAGTGAAACCCCAGAGAAACAGCCCTGGAAGGACCGGCTGCCCTTTTTACACCTTTGACATCAGCAGTACCCACCGACAACCTTCCTTCCTCCTCAAGGAGGTCTCCGGGGTCCGTTCCGGGCTGGAAGTAGAGCGTTATCCCGGGATGGCTCGTATACCGGTAATCCCCCAGGGCCAGAGCAGCACTGAACTGTACGGACGGATTCAGGTCGTATTCGAGACCCAGCTCCATCCCTTTGTGAAGCATGTCAATCCCCGACGCAACCTCCTGGACGAAGGCAGATCCATACCCGGAATCCGTGAAGAAGTAATTCACCTCCCCCAGATCCATCATTCGGGTATAAAAAAGACTTAACCTGGATGAGAGGGCCTGACCCCTGAAGAAATAGGAAAGGTCCGTGGTCATGACTTTTTCATTTTGTTTTTGGGGCACGGGTTGCATCTGGTCTCTCGGGTTGATATAGAGATTTCTGACCACCGGTGGCCTCTGCATCAGAGAAGCGTGATACCGGAGCCAGTGCCTCCCCGTGATCCGGTAAGTACCCCCTCCCTTAATCCCCAGGGTTGGAAAGGACAAAAGGGTCCCCTCCCCCTGAGACGCATCGGGGTACCTTTCATTCTGAAAATTCCCATGCCGCCTGATCCCTGTATTTCCCATGTTTGCCGTTAGAAAAGCGCTCCACCGATCGTATTCAGCCCTCAGGGATGCAAAAGCTTCCCATCTACGTACAAGGACCTCATAATCATATCCAATCCGGTCACCTTTCTTCTTCTCAGGGGGCCCTCCCAAATCGTTCCTGGTTTTGCTGAAGGGGTCTATATCCAAATGCCAATCGGCCCCCAGGAGGTCCTCCAGCTGGGCGTAATTCCGGGTTTTTGAATTTTGGAACAGGAATCCGGCATCCAATGCCAGGCCATTTCCGAGATCCACATTTGCGAAGCTGTTCCCGGCAAAGAGGACCTCCCGGTTTTGATCGGAATGCAGAATGTAAGAGGCCTTCCCTGAAGGGTTGATGCGATTGGCAGTATAGAGGCTGTTCCAATTGATTTGGGGGGATTGCAAAAACCCCAGTCGGGCTGCTTCCGCGCTGAGCAGGTTTGGCCCGACAGGACTATTCCAGTAATAGGAGGGCAGGTACCGGTAATAAGTCGGGTCCGGGTTCGGGGCGCTGAAATATCCCAAGCGGGTACGATATTGCCTCCCCCACTGATAGGCCGCGGAAAGGGTGTATTGGATCTTTGGCGCCCGAAAGCGATACCGGAAGTTCAGCCAGGGTTCACTGATATACCGCATACGGGAATTGCGGATCCTCCCTTCCTGAATGCCCCAGTAAGGGTTGTACCGCCTTCCTGCGAGTTCCAGGACTTCTGGAAGCAGGGCGGAAGAACGCCCCCTTACATTCATGGCCAGCATGGCAATTGCCCCGAACTCGTGCTTCTCAGAAGGTCTGTAGCTGATACCCCCCAGGAAGGAATGGGCACTGTATGGGGTCCCCTCCATGTAGCCTTCCCTCCCCAGGCGTCGGGAGAAGGAGAAAAGCCAACCCCAGCCCTGCTCCCGGATTCCTGAGTTATACGTGACCATGAGTCTCCCCCGGTAGCTTCGGTTTGAACCGCTGAAGGTAAGCCGGTAACCCTCTCTTAGAGCCGCAGGACTGATCTCGATCAGAGTAGTCCCCCTAAGGCCTCCAAACCCCGAGTTTACCGGTTCGAGCCCCAGCAGGTACTGCTGATTCCTGCTGACATCGTTTAGCCCCCCCCAGTTGTTCCACTGCGGGCGCCCGTCGTAGAATCGATTCATGGGGATACCGTTCAGGTATACCGCTGCATGGCGGGTATCGTAACCCCGCACCCGGAAAAAAGCCGGACCGAAATCAAAAGCGGCGCGATTGAGAAAGACATCCCTGCCGGCCTGCAGAAAACCGGAACCAGAAGCATAGGTATCCTCATCAAAAAGATCGGAATCGCCCAGGGTAATAAGGTTTTCACCCATTTCATCAGGGATCTCCGGTTCCATATAAACAATGCCCATATCCAAAGGTGGTTTCGTGCTGAGGTTCGAAAAGCGCCGGGAGACATACCCTTCATGGAAAAATTCACAACCTGCCGAGTCCATTTCGGAAGGAAGTAACAGCGAAAAACGACCTTCTGAATCCGTTTGAGTAGAATAATCCCCGCTTCGGATCACCAACCGGACCCCGGCGAGAGGTTTCCTGTTCCCGCCATCCAGGACCACCCCTGAAATTCCGGCTGATTGCGCAGTAACCAATCCACTTGTTAGCAGTGTCAGGAAAAACAGTCTTTGAGCCATGGTTGCAGGAAGCCTTGAAATAGCACCGCGAAGTACCATTCCCGGCTTGCACTATCCTTGCAGTTCCGAAGTTTAGCTTTATACCCGAAAAACCCCTTTCATGCGAATCCTGTTTTTGGCGTTACTCTGTCTTTTATTTTCCTCAGCCCGGGGCCAACAGGGAACCTACCAGGTCCGTACCATTGCTTTTTACAATCTGGAAAATCTTTTTGACACCCATAACGACACTCTTACGCTGGACGATGCCCGAACCCCTGAGGGCGCAGACCGGTGGTCTGACGGGCGCCTGAAGCGAAAATTGAGGAACCTTGCCAGGGTTTTATCGGAAATCGGCAGGGAAATCGGGGCAAACCCACCTGATTTAATCGGGGTTTGTGAAGTGGAAAACAGGGCCGTACTCGAGCGTTTGATAGGTCAGCCTTCGTTGCTTCCCTATGACTATGGGGCCATTCATCACGATTCCCCGGACCATAGGGGGATTGACGTGGCCCTGTTGTACCGCAGGGACAGGTTTTTTCCCTCAGAAGACAGGAGTTTCCGACTGATCCTGCACGACGCGAAAGGAAAACGCAGGTATACCCGGGACCAACTTGTGGTCAGCGGGTTCCTGGATCAGGAAGAAGTGTACGTGCTTGTAAATCACTGGCCTTCCCGGGGTGGGGCCGTCCTTCAAACGCGCCTGTACCGGAAGGAAGCCGCCTTACGTCAGCGTTTTCTGGTCGATTCGATCCTGTACAGGAACCCGGGGGCAAAGATCATTTCCATGGGTGATTTCAATGACAATCCCACGGATCCCAGCATGGAGATCCTTCGCCGGGGAAGGAACCCGGGAGACACCCTGTACAACCCAATGGAGAAACTCTTTAGTCAGGGAGTGGGAAGCCTGGCGTATCGGGATCGCTGGAATCTTTTTGACCAGATTCTCTTCAGTCAGTCCCTGGTAGAGCCATCAGGAAACGCCTGGCGCCTCTGGAAGGCCCGTGTCTTCCATCCTGCATACCTTAGGACAAAGGAGGGCAGGTACCGCGGATACCCCTTGCGCACCTATGCGGGAGGGAGCTACCAGGGAGGGTACAGCGACCATTTCCCGGTATATGCCTTTTTAATTCGACGAGCCCGTCTGGATTAGCCCAGCCACTGACCCCAGGGAATCCGACTCAGGATAAGCAGCAATCCAAGTCCGTAGAAGATGGCAATGCTCCTGAATTTCCTTTTCCCCTCCATGAATTTCTTATGCCGCGACCAGCCGACGGTTACAAGGGCCACCGCTATAATATTGATTAGGGGGTGCTCCAGGGCAAGCAGCCGTGCGGCGGGGTTCTGGCTTATGGTCCCCATCCCAACGGCCTGTATAGCCTTAAAACCACTTGTGGAGACAAAATACAGGACTATTCCCAAAATAAGTTGGAGGTGGGAAATAATCAGGGCGAAAAGACTGATGCGAAAATCCTTTTCCAGGGTAAACATCTTGTTCTGAACCAGCCCTAGGATGGCATTGGCCACGGCGATAAACAATACAGCCAGGGCGACATAGGCCAGGTAAGAATGCACATTTTGCAGTACTTCCATAATGAATGATTTGCAGATAAAGGTATTACTTTTTGATATAAAAAACCCGGCGCTAAGGCCGGGGTTCTATGATTCCTTCCATCGATCTAATTGAAGATATAACGGATCCCAAGTTGCATCTGCCACCTGGAGGAAGCTATTCCAAAATCATCCAGTTCAATAATGTTCGCGGTCCCATCCTGGTTTACGATCGCATCGTTGACTTCAAAGGTAGGTGTCCCATTTGTGGAGATGGTGGTAAGCGGCGCCACCTCGTTCCGGATAAAACGACGTTTCCCCCAGTCCTTGTTCAGCAGATTGGTAAAGTTGAAAATGTCTGCCGACAGCTGAAACGTGTGCTTTTTCTCGCCGGTAAAAAAGCTGAAGTCCTGCAGGAATTTCAAGTCCACCACGTGGCTCCAAACACCCTGTGAGCCGTTTCTTTCGGCATACTGTCCACGCCTCTCGTTCAGGTAATCAATGCTGCTGATGAACCTGTCCAGGCGTTCCCATTCAGCTGCAGGATCATCCCCGACCAGGACGATCTCACTCGCATCGCGCGGAATGTAGATCAGGGCATTGTCCCTGGAATCATCGTTCAGCAGGTCCCGGCCTTCGTTGTAGATAAAGCTGTAGGGTTGGCTCTGATACCCTTCGTAAAAGAGGGCAACAGTGGTCTTAATATTCTCGTTCCAAGGGATTTCATAGGAAACATTCGCCGTGATCCTGTTGCCAAGAGCAAAATCAGACCGGGTCACAGGCAGGTTGGAGTTTTTCCCGTTGACCGTCTGCTGGTTTCGCCATTGCGAACTGTTCTGGGAAGAGGTCCCATCAAAAACCTTATAGGAATCTCCGAAGGTATAGGCTACCTGACCGGCAAATCCGTTTTCAAATGGCTTCCGAAGGGAGAAGGTCCAGTTGTAGGCATATCCGCCTCCGGTATTGGAGGCCAGGTAAACCCCCTGGTAGGTGGGGTCTATCTCATCCCGGCGGTCGTAAAATGGTCGGTTGTCAGCCCCCTCGTAGAATCCAGCCGGACCTTTCAGGTTCAAGTTCTCATAGTATACATCGGTAATGACATCCGTCCAAAGGAAATCTGCCGTGGCGACGAGGTTCCAGAAGGGAAGACGCTGGTCGACGGCGATATTGTATTTCATCACCTGGGGCAATTTGAATTCTTTGGCGATCAGATCCACGTTTCCGCCGGTGCCCCCACTGCCTGGTGCCGGATCTGTGAATTGATTGTTCACATCCGGTTCAAAGGGCTGTCCGAATTCAAACATAAACCCGCCGGTGACACCATTGTTGTTATAGGTACCTCCAGGCCATACCAGGGGAAGCCGCGAGGTGAATACGCCCAGACCTCCGCGAATTTGGGTTTTTCCTTCATCGCCAATATCCCAGTTGAAACCAACCCGGGGGGCAAACATGGGGGTAGAGTTGATCCCCTGTCCCACACGTGCTCCCTGAAGATTCTTGCCGTTTGCTTCGAGCAATGGAATCGTCCGGTTGTTGAAATCCTCGTTCTCAATCCCATCGCTCCAATACGGGATGTCGATACGCGCGCCCAGGGTTATGCGCAACTCATCCGACAACTGAACCTCATCCTGTATATAGAACCCAGCCTGGAACGTGTCGAATTCAGAGGCACCGGCAGACGCATCCCCCACTGTACCGTCGCCGATCAGGGAATACCCATGCTGATAGACATCGGCATTCTGATTTGTCAGGAACTGGTTCAAACCTGAAGAAAGCAGGTTTCCTTCATCATCAAACTGGTCTTCAAAGGTGTAGTCCCCGTAATTAAACGCAAAGAAGAGATTCTTGATGTCCGCGAATTCAAGGTTGGTACCGAGGGTTATGTTATGACGACCCGTGTAGATCTCGAAATTGTTGGTAATGGTAAATACATCCTGGTTGAGAAGGTTGGCCGTGGAGAAAGGCTCGGCACCAAAGGATATGAAACCTCCGCCATCCTGAATATCAACGGTCGGAAAGGGATCTCCCAGGGGATCCCGGTCATCCCGCACCCGTGTATAACCAAGGATCAGGCTGTTGGCGAATTTATTCCCAAATCGGGAATTGAGCTCGAGGGCAAAAGAACTTGTTTTGGAATTAAAAACCTCGGATCCATTCAGGTATCCGATGTTCCGGTTACCGGAATTCCGGGCCTCCAGGTTGTCAGCATCCGTATACCCGTACCGGAAGGAAAGGTTGTGATCTTCATTGATGTTCCAGTCGATCTTAGCCGTGATCCGGTTGCTTTCCAGGGTATTGGCGTTCTGGTTGAACACGAGCGGATCGTATCCGTAGGTATTGATGAGGAAATTTTCAAGGGTCTCCAGGTCTGACAGGCTTGAGCGGCCTGCGTAATTGCTGAAATTGAAAGGAGCCGGGAATTCGTCTTCCTGCCGTTCGTAATTCAAAAAGAAGAATAGTTTATCCTTTATTATAGGACCCCCTATGCGCGCCCCATAGGTCTGGGATGTGAATTCAGCCGGCTTTTCGCGTTGTTCGCCTTCCCCTACCAGGCTTGGTGGAGTCTTTCCTGCCAGGTCCTGATTTCTCATGAACCCATAGACAGATCCCTCCCAATTGTTGGTTCCCGAACGGGTGATCGCGTTTATGGATCCCCCGGAAAATCCTGACTGACGTACATCAAAAGGAGCAATGTTGATCTGGAAGGTCTCGATTGCATCCACGGACAGGGGGTTGACCCCTGTTTGTCCCCCATTGGTACCGGAACCAGCCAAACCGAAGACATCATTGTTCACAGCCCCATCGATATAGATGGCATTGTACCTGTTGTTCTGCCCGGCCAGGGAGATACTGAACCCGTCATTGCCTTCCGTAACCTGTGCCTGAGGGGTTACCCTGACGAAATCCGCAATGGAACGCGAAGCGGCAGGAAGTGTTTGTACCTCTCTTTGGGTAACAGTGGTTTCTGTTCCGGTTTTGCTCGCGCGGAACGTTCCGGTAGACGGACCTGTAACAAAAACTTCTTCCAACTGCGTCGCAGACTCTTCCAGGTCTACCGTAAAGGTTGAAGTGCGTCCCAGGGTAAGGAAGAAATTTGTACGGGTATCGGTTTCAAATCCAACGTAGGAGAATGAAATGCGATAGGGGCCTCCGGGACGCATCCCAGAAATACGGAAGAAGCCGTCAAAATCTGCAGCCGCCCCGTAGGTGGAACCCGTGGGTTCATGCACAGCCACGACGCTGGCTCCGGGCAGGGGCTCCCCATTTACATCTGTTACCTGTCCGCTTATCGAAGAGGTGGTAACCCCCTGTGCTGCGGCAAATGTAGCCGTCAAAGCCATAAACAGGCCTAGGATAAATTTTTTCATATCAGTGTTATTTAGGTTTTAAAAGCAACGCAAAAGTGGGGCGAAGAACCCACTTTTAGATTAAGCCAGGGTTAAATAATGTAGCTTAAAATTAACAAAAAATAACCCCCTGTAAAAGGGGGTGATACGTTACTTTTCCCATGATTTCAACAATTAAATACTTCCCAATTTACCGGTAGAAATATTGCATTAATTGCTGTGTGGAGCTGTCGTGGTTGCCGAGTTTTGAATCGGAGAGTTCTTCCAGTATGGTTTTGGCAAGCTGCTTGCCGAGTTCCACCCCCCACTGGTCAAAACTGAAGATATTCCAGAGTACCCCCTGAACGAAGATCTTGTGTTCGTACATGGCGATGAGCGCGCCCAGGTTTTCAGGGTTCAGCCGGTCTATAAGGATGGTATTGGTGGGCTTGTTCCCTTCGAATACCTTAAACGGCTTAAGTCTGGACAGGTCCTTTGTGGAAAGTCCCTGTTTTTCCAGTTCCCTGGAAACTTCATCTTCCGTCTTGCCATTCATCAGGGCTTCGGTCTGGGCAAAGAAATTTGCCATCAGCTTGTAATGGTGCTCCATGTCCCCGTAAAGGGAATGACGGAACCCGATAAAATCGGCGGGGATCAGTTTGGTCCCCTGGTGGATAAGCTGAAAAAATGCATGCTGGGAATTGGTACCGGGTTCTCCGCAGATAATGGTCCCCGTCTGGTAGGGGGTTGGGTTTCCGTTGCGGTCCACACGCTTTCCATTGCTTTCCATCACCCCCTGCTGCAGATAGGCCGGAAGGCGGTGCAGGTATTGGGAATAGGGAATGACCGCCTCGGTTTCCGCCCCAAAAAAGTTGTTGTACCAAACACTTAGCAGGGCCAGGACCACCGGGATGTTCTCCCCAAAAGGAGTCGTGCGGAAATGGACATCCATTTCCCAGGCGCCTTTCAAAAGCCTGGAGAAATTCTCATATCCAATGCCAAGGCAAATGGACAGGCCCACGGCACTCCAGAGGGAAAAACGACCGCCGACCCAGTCCCACATGGGGAACACCTGGTCTTGTGAGATTCCAAATTCGGTAATTTTGGCGGTGTTGGTGGAAACGGCGGCAAAATGCCTTGGTATGTCCTCCATGGAGGCCTGCTCCAGGAACCACTCCTTGACCGTAAGGGCATTGGTGAGTGTTTCCTGAGTCGTGAAGGATTTCGAAACTATGATGAAAAGGGTGGTCTCCGGATTGAGTTCCTTCAGGGTTTCGTGCACATGGTCACCATCCACATTGCTGACGAAGTGGAGCCTGAGATGGTTCCGGTAGTAGCGCAAAGCCTCGGTCACCATCACAGGGCCGAGGTCGGACCCGCCGATCCCGATATTCACCACGTCGGTAAACGCTTTTCCGGTGTATCCTTTTTTCGACCCCCCGATAACAGCATCGGTGAAGGCCTGCATGCGTCACCGGACCTCATACACTTCTTTCACGATATTCTCCCCATCGAGGAGGAGGGAGTCATGCGCTTCAGAGCGCAGGGCTGTATGCAGGACCGCCCTGTCTTCCGTTTCATTAATGGCCTCCCCTTTGAAATAACACTCCATAGCCTCTTCCAGGCCGCATTCCCGGGCCAGGGATTCCAGGAGGTTCAGAGTTTTTGCATCAATCCGGTTTTTCGAATAATCCACCAGGAACCCGTTCCAACGGATACTGAATCGGGCAGCCCGGTCGGGATCGGAGGCAAAAAGGTCTTTGAGATGTTTGGATTTTAATTGCTCGTAGTGTTCCTGAAGGTCTTTCCAGCTGCTCGTTTGGGCAGGATTAATTCTCGGTAAGGGCATGTTCCGTTTCGTTAAGCGTTAACAGATCCTGCATCTCCTCCGGGGAGTTAAACTCTATACAATCCAATTGTTCCTTGACCTGGCCGATATAGTTGAAATAGTCCGGGCGGAGCGGTTCGGCCAGCGGATCTGCTGCGGGCAGTTTCTCCCTTAGGGGGTCTACCTGCCGGCCATTCTTCCAGAAACGGTAGCAAACATGGGGGCCACTGGTATTTCCGGTCATGCCGATCCATCCGATCACATCCCCCTGACGCACATATTCCCCCTGTTTGACTTTCTGCGCCTTCATGTGCAGGTACTGCGTGCTGTAGGTGCCATTGTGGCGTATCTTCACGTATTTCCCGTTGCCTCCGCGTCGACGGGACTCGGTTACCACCCCATCGGCGGTGGCGAGGATAGGAGTGCCAATTGGGGCTGCATAATCCGTTCCTTTGTGCGGGCGGACCTTATACCCGTAATAGCGGATTTTTCGCTTAAGATTGTACCTGGAGGACAGGCGTCCGAATTTCAGCGGGGCCCTTAGGAAGGTCCTGCGAAGGTTGTTGGCCTCCTCGTCATAATATTCCCGTATGTCCAGGGAATCATTGTGATAGGAAAAGGCGTAAAACGGTTCGCCGTTATGCTCGAAATACGCCGCCTGGATGGGCCCGACACCTGCATAAATGCTGTCGTTGATATACTTTTCGGAATAAATGATCTTGAATTTGTCCCCGGGGTTGAGCTTGAAAAAGTCAATGGTCCAGGCATAGATCTGGGATAGGTCATAGGTGAGGTAATAATCCAGGCCCTGTTCGACGATCACATTGGATAAGGCCCCTCCATCCGGAATGACGCCGGAAGCTTCACGTTGTACCAGGGTAACCTCGTGTTTCCCCTTGTAGGCCACCACTGAGTCCCTGAAATCCACCACGGTGTAGTTGATGGGGTCTTCCTGATAGATAAACACCTGGGCAGCCTCTGCCGTATCCCTGGATTTCAGGATGTAATAAGGCTTGCCCACCCGAAACCGCCGCACATCAAAGGTGTCCTTATAACGCTCGGTCAGTTGGTGGATCTTGGGATAATCCACCTTGTTTTCGATCATCAGCTCCCCGAATATATCCCCGGAGCGGACGGTATCGGCCACAACCCGGAATTCATCAAGGTTAAACCCATAGGCAAAATTGGGTTCCGGCCTGGCCGGTTCTTCCAAAGCAGCCTCAGTTTCTTTTGTTTCTGAAGATTGATCCTTGCAGGAAAAGATCGCAAGTGCGATTAGTAAAATGCCCCAGTAAATACGCATGCCCTATAATTTTTTTTCCGGATTGAGCTGGTGCTCAACCCATTGCTTCCCCCAGCTATTGAGGGATTCCGCATCGTGGACTTCTGGAAAAAAGACTATTTTCTGAAATCCCGGCGGAAGATATGTCTTCCAGTTAGTGCCCCCTGTAGCTTCAATGGCCCTGTCCTCGCGGTTCAGGTATCGATGTGCTGACCCGAGGTGCATCAAAGGCCAGTTGACGTTGGCGTTAATGTCCATTTGTTGTAACGCAGACTTCAGCCCTTTATTATTCCGGCCTTTCGGCGGCAAATTTAGGTATTTATGATAAATTGTGTTACCCTGAACCTCCCGGGCTATCCTGATAAAGCGCGGGGTGTATCTGTATTCGAACTGTTTCAGGGTGAGGGTTTTCTCGCCGGTATTCCTGTCAGTGGCTCCTTTTTTCCAGTAAATCTGTTCGTAAAGTACTTCCAGAGGGTCCTCTGAAGAGAAGCGGTCTCTTTCGGAAGGGTGTACCAGCAATTCAAGGGGCGTGGCGTATATTTCGATCATCCGGTACTGGGCTGACTGGAACCCGCTGGCCGGAAGCAATGCCATGCGATACCGGAGAAATTGATCGGGATTCATCCCACGGACCATAATGCCAAAAGAAGAGATCAGCGCTTTGTAATAGTTGTTGATCCGGTTGACCTTTTCGGTAAAAATTTCAATGTCCTGGGATTTGTCATCCACGATCTGGCGCTGTTCGTGAAGGATGAGCTTAAAATAGAGTTCCGTGATCTGATGGTACATGATGAAGATCTCCTCATCCGGAAAGTGGGTCCTTGGAACCTGCAGGCTGAGCAGTGTATCCAGATGTATGTAATCCCAGTAGGTGAGGTAGCGCTGGTAGAGCAACCCGTCCAGGTAGGAGCTCAGGTCCTGACCGGAATCCCGGTATTTGTCTTCCAGCTTCTGGATCTGCTCATCAATGCGCTCTTTATCCTTCATAGAAAGGCCTATTCCATAATAATCCTGAATTGGTGCTTCAGGCCGTTGAATGCCTCAAGGTCGGCCTTTATGGAACCAACCATAAGATCGGCCTGAATCCGTATCGGAATCTTGTTCCGGTCATTGGACACCCACAAAGATAAACTTTCCTCTTCTTTAAACACCCTGCCCGACTGCACAATAGGACGGAATTTCAGACATTCCACATTTCCGAACTTTGTATTGAGAACTTCCTTGCCGAGATATTTCAATCGGAATTTGAAGATTCCATCGTCGTCGTAGAGCATGTCCAGGTCCAGACTTTCACCCACCACCAGGTCCTGAATATCATAGGCATTCCTCAGGTAGTAAAATGCCGATATCAGATCCTGAATGGAATTCCCTATGTCGAATTTGAGTTTCTGCTGGTTCTTCCTGTCGTAGTAATCGGCCTGCCCTTTACCGTAATCAAAATTAATTTCTATATCCTTGGTATACCCCCCTTCATTAACTTTTCGGATAAACTTGTAGGGGCGACCATTTGACTTCCCGAAATAACTCTCATAGGTGTCGTCTACCTTGAAAAAAATACTGGCAAATCCGGTGGTCTTGCCTCTTCCCACCACATGGTATACCGGAACATCCCCAAGTTGATCCGTAGTGAGGTGGAGGGTTGCATAGCTGGCATTGAGGATGCCGTAATGGATCCTGAACTTCAGCCATTCCCCGGGCTTAAACGCCGATTCCTTTCCGAAGTCGGACCTTTCGGTACTGTACTGGGCCGCAAGCTCCGCAGAACTGAAAAGCAACAGCAAAAGATAAATTCGGACCAGGATCATATCAGCGCAAATTTGATCAAAATTTTACGATAAGTGGGGGGTCGAGTCTTAATTTACAATAAGTTAAACAACTTTTATACCATGAAATTGCCCGGAGCGCGGCAAGAATACATAAAAAAAGCCCCGATCTGGCGATCGGGGCTTCTCCTAAATAACCAACCAAACTTTAAATTATGAAAAACCAATACTTAAAGTTACAAGGGAACCACCCCTTGTTGTTATCAAAAATAGACTAACACTGTGCGTGCGTCCTCCATTTTAACGGACTTTAACGCAGAGCTTAACAGTCTTTTATCTGTTTCAGTCCTTATTTTCAGAATTCGTTAAGAAATCCTGCCTAAAGGGTGCCCCGGGACTCCTGTTCCCGTTCGATTGCCTCGAACAGCGCCTTGAAGTTCCCTTTGCCAAAAGACCTGGCCCCTTTCCGCTGAATGATCTCTATAAACAGGGTTGGGCGATCCAGGATAGGCTTGGTGAAAATTTGCAGCAGGTACCCCTCTTCATCCCGGTCGATGAGGATGCCCAGTTCCTTGAGTGGCGCCAGGTCCTCGTCAATTTCCCCGACCCGGTCCAGCACATCTTCGTAATAGGTCACGGGGACCGTGAGGAATTCCACTCCCCGATCGCGCAGACCACTGACGGTTTCAATAATATTGTCTGTGGCCAGTGCCAGATGCTGTACCCCGGCCCCGTTGTAAAATTCTATATATTCCTCAATTTGTGATTTTTTACGTCCCTCGGCAGGCTCGTTGATCGGGAATTTGATGCGGCCGTTTCCGTTGCTCATCACCTTGCTCATCAGTGCAGTGTATTCTGTGGAAATGTCTTTGTCATCAAAGGAGATCAACTGGGCAAACCCCATTACTTTGGCGTAAAATTCAACCCACTTGTTCATCTCGTTCCACCCCACGTTTCCGACCATGTGATCGATGTATTTCAGACCCAGTGATTCCGCCTTGTAGTAAGGGTCCCAGGAGCGGTAACCAGGCATAAAGGGCCCGGAATACCCTGAGCGTTCCACAAAAATATGCACCGTCTCCCCATAGGTGTGGATCCCGGAGAGGACCACTTCCCCGTGCTCGTCCTTCAGGGTCCTGGGCTCAAAATAGCTCTTGGCGCCTCTTTTAACGGTTTCCTCATAACTTTTGGCAGCGTCATCTACCCAGAGGTCAATGGATTTTACCCCGTCCCCATGCTCAT
>CBDUBB010000007.1:0-21421 GCA_965365265.1 uncultured Flavobacteriaceae bacterium | reverse complement strand
TGGAACTCCTTATGGAGGCCTGAATCGAGCGCAGATAGGAGTAAATTTAGGCAGTGGTTTTGGTCCATACCGAGCTTTTGTATTAGCGGCAAAACTTTAACGAAAGACGCGGAGTTATTCACTTCATGTTAACAAATTCCGTTTTCTCCAACGCCAAATAATCGTATTTTTAACCCCTAACTCAATCTTACCAAATGGGTAAAATAATTGCGATTGCAAACCAGAAAGGAGGAGTCGGAAAGACTACAACTACTGTAAATTTGGCGGCTTCCCTGGGAGTTCTGGAGAAAAAAGTGCTGTTGATCGATGCGGACCCTCAGGCCAATGCGACCTCCGGGCTGGGAATTGAGGTGGATGAGGTAGCAAAGGGCAGTTATCAGCTGCTGGAGCATACCAGCACTGCGGAGGAAACGATTGTGAGCACCAACTCTCCAAACGTGGATCTGATTCCCGCTCACATCGACCTTGTGGCTATTGAAATAGAACTGGTTGACAAGGACGACCGGGAGTACATGCTCAAAAGGGCCGTCGAAGGCCTCAGGGATCAGTACGATTATATCCTGATCGACTGCGCACCGTCCCTCGGGCTTTTGACCCTTAACGCCCTGACCGCTGCAGATTCGGTCATCATCCCCATACAATGCGAATATTTTGCACTGGAAGGCCTGGGAAAACTCCTCAATACCATCAAAAGCGTGCAGCGCATCCACAATCCGGACCTGGACATTGAAGGGATGCTTTTGACCATGTACGATTCGCGCCTCAGGCTATCCAATCAGGTAGTGGAAGAAGTCAAAAAGCACTTTGGGGATATGGTCTTTGAGACCATTATCCAGCGTAACGTGAGGCTCGGGGAGGCACCTAGCTACGGAGAGAGCATCATAAAGTACGATGCCAGCAGCAAGGGCGCGGCCAATTATCTGAATATGGCCCATGAGTTGCTTCAGAAAAACAGACAGACCGTATAATGGCTAAGGCAACCCGAAAACAGGCTTTGGGACGCGGACTTTCCGCCCTGCTTAACGACCCCGAGAACGACATACAGTCCGCTTCGGACAAGAATGCCGATAAGGTGGTTGGGAGTATAGTCGAACTCGATCTGGAGTACATCGAGGTAAATCCTTTTCAGCCGCGCTCCAATTTCGACGACGACTCCCTGGAAGAACTCGCCTCTTCGATCCGGGAGCTCGGGCTTATCCAGCCCATTACGGTTCGCAAGCTGGGTTTCAACCGTTACCAGCTGGTTTCAGGGGAACGCAGATTCAGGGCTTCCAAAAAGATAGGCCTCGAGCGGATACCGGCCTATATCCGGATCGCCAATGACCAGGAATCCCTGGAAATGGCGCTTGTGGAAAACATACAACGGGAAGACCTGGACCCTGTTGAAATCGCCCTTTCCTACCAGCGGTTGATCGAAGAGATAGGCCTTACCCAGGAAAAGCTCAGTGAGCGGGTGGGCAAAAAGCGTTCGACCATTACCAATTACCTCAGGTTGCTTCGCCTCGACCCGATTATCCAAACCGGGATGCGGGATGGATTCATCAGCATGGGGCACGGAAGATGCCTGGTCAATGTGGATTCGCGCCAGGATCAGATCTCCATCTACGAGAAAGTGGTTGGTCAGAACCTCTCTGTCCGTGAGACGGAGGCCCTTGTCAGGGGGTACCACAATAAGGGAGAGAAAGGTCGCAAATCCCGAAAAAGGTCGGGGAAGCTCCCGGACTTTGCCGGGGAAGGACTCAGGGAATTGCGGGAAGCCCTTGAAGCCGAAATAAAAGTGGTTTCCTCTGAGGACGGGAAAGGAAAAATCAGCATCCTTTTCAACAGCAAAGCAGACTTCAAAAGACTGATAAAACAAATCACAGGTGCGTAAAATCCTTCTGATTCTGGGGCTCTTTGGCACCTGTTTGTGGGTCCGGGCCCAGGATGATAAACCCGCGGAAAAGCAGGCCGACTCCGTTCAGCAGGCCCTGGCTGAAGAGGGGGTGGACTTTGAGAAAGTCGAAAAGGCGCCCATCAATCCGCTGGCACCCAGCAAGGCCGCTTTTTATTCCGCCGTATTACCGGGTTTGGGGCAGATCTACAACAAACGGTACTGGAAGGTACCCATCGTCTGGGGTGCCATCGGAACGGGGGTATATGTCTATCTCTATAACGATGACCTTTACGACCGGTTCCGCACGGCATTCAAACGGCGTAAGGCCGGTTTTACCGATGATGAGTTCTACGACCTGAATAAGAATGACGATTTTATCCCGAGCAGCCCGGATTTATCCGATGAAGCCCTACAGGATGCACAGGAGCGGTACCAGCGGGACCGGGACCTTGCCCTGGTGATCACCATTGCCCTCTATGCCCTTAACATCATCGATGCCAATGTGGATGCCCATCTCAAACAATACAATGTCAATGAAGACCTCAGCCTGAAATTTCAGCCATATCTAGAACCCCACCCGATCAATAATGGGGTGAATTACGGGCTTGGTCTTGCAATACGCTTTTAGCTGCCAATGAAAATCGGACTATTCGGATACGGGAAAATGGGGAAGATGATTGACCGGCTGGCCCCCGGGCGGGGGCACCAGGTTGTGGCCCGGATCGACGGACCGGCTCCAGAAGTTCCCTTCGACCAAATGGAGGTGGCCATCGACTTCAGCCAACCTGAGGCAGCCGTGGAAAATATCAGCCAGTGCCTGCGAAATGGGATCCCTGTGATTTCGGGCACCACCGGATGGCTTGCAGATTACGATAAGGTAACAGAACTTTGCCGGGCTCAGGATGGGGCGTTTTTATACGCCTCCAATTTTAGCCTGGGAGTAAATCTGTTCTTTGAACTGAACCGGCACCTCTCCAGGCTGATGTCCGGGGTGCCTGGGTATTCGGTCCAAATGACCGAAATTCACCACAGTGGAAAAAAAGATGCTCCCAGCGGAACGGCCATCAGCCTGGCGGAAGGGATCATCGCACACAGCGACTACCAGTCCTGGTCCCTGGGTGAGAAAGGGCACGGGATCATCCCGGTAGTTTCTAAGCGCACCGGGGATGTCCCGGGCACGCACCGTATAGCCTACGAATCAGAAGTGGACCGGATCGAAATCCAGCACACGGCCCACAATCGGGAAGGTTTTGCACAGGGGGCACTCCTGGCTGCGCAGTGGCTGGTTGGAAAAAAAGGGGTCTTCGGGATGAAAGACGTGTTAAACCTCCGTTAAATGGAAGGCATTTGCGTAACAAGACAACTGGAGGCACAACAAATTTGAAATATAAATACACGTATGGACTATACACAGTGGCTACTATTTATCCTTCTGGTCCAGGTAATTCACTTCCTCGGGACCTGGAAACTCTATATAAAGGCAGGTCGTAAGGCCTGGGAGGCAGCAGTACCCATATACAATGCCATCGTATTGATGAAGATCATTCGCAGGCCGGCCTGGTGGGTCCTTTTGTTATTTATTCCGATCATCAACCTGCTCATGTTCCCCGTGATATGGGTTGAGACCATACGAAGTTTCGGGCGTAACAGCCTCCTGGAAACCTGGTTGGTGATCCTGACGTTGGGATTTTACACCTATTATGTGAATTATACCCTGGAGGTGACCTATGTAGCGGATCGTGACCTGCACCCCGCATCGGCTGCCGGGGAGTGGGTAAGTTCCATTGTCTTTGCCGTGGTGGCCGCCACCCTGGTGCATACCTATTTCATACAGCCCTATGTGATCCCCACCGGATCCCTGGAGCGCACCCTGAGGATCGGGGACCTGCTTTTTGTCAGCAAATTCCACTACGGGGCGCGGGTTCCCATGACCACGGTAGCCGCCCCCATGGTACACGACACCCTGCCCTTACTGGGGATTCGCTCGTATCTTAAAAAACCCCAGTTGCCCTATATGAGGCTGCCCGGGTTTCAGAAGGTCTCCCGAAACGACCTGGTGGTCTTCAGCTGGCCGGCAGACACCGTACGCCAGTTTTTCAAGGCAGAAGCCGGCGTGGACAAACCCATAGACAAGAAATCCAACTATGTCAAAAGGTGCGTTGGCGTCCCGGGGGATTCCCTCCAGGTACAGGACGGATATGTTTATATCAACGGGAGAAAGCTCGAACTTCCGGGACGCGCAAAACCCATGTGGGATTATGGCGTATACAGCCAGAAAGGGGTTTCCTCCCGCCTGCTCACGGAAGCCGGCGTGGATGATTTTACCCGCACTTATGTAACCCCTCCCCTGACCCGTGCCCAGTTCGAAATCCTCAGCGGGCCAAACCTGAGGGGGGCCAACTCCCGTCCTGACGGACAAATTGAGATCATGACGGATGCCAGCGGCCTGCCCATAGAAACTATCCGGCAGGCGGGAATCACCTCCATCAAAGAGGTAACCCCCAGGCAGCGGATTGCCACTCTGACCGACGAAATGGTGTCCTCCCTGCGAAACCGCTCTTCCATCGATTCTGTAGTCCGCCTCCTGGAACCCGTTGGCGAACCGGGCTACAATATTTTCCCCCAGGATCCCAGGTATCCATGGAATTATGATCAGTTGGGGCCCATTTACATTCCAGCCAAAGGAGATATGGTAGCCCTCACGGCAGAAACCCTGCCCCTGTACAGAAAGATCATCCGGGATTACGAGGGAAATTCCGTTTCCGTTTCAGGAAACCAGGTACTGATCAACGGAACTGCGCAAGACACGTATACCTTCAGGCAGGATTATTACTGGATGATGGGGGACAATCGGGACCATTCGGAGGACAGCCGGGCCTGGGGATATGTGCCTGCAGACCACATCGTGGGTAAGCCGGTTTTCATCTGGATGAGTTTCGACAACTTTAATCAGGGTATGGCCAACTGGCGCCCCCGATGGGATCGCATCTTCACCACGGTAGGAGGGGATGGGGAGCCCAGGTCCTACTTCAGGCATTTCCTGATATTGCTGGCCGCCTATTTCGTATTTGATTTTGTCCGCAAACGCAGGAAAAGGAAAAAGCAGGCCTGAGGTTTTATGAACCTGTTATTGCATCCCGGTTATTTCCCGAATTGTATCAGCATGGCCTGCCTTGTACAGGGCAAAGTTACATGGGAGGTCTGTGACAATTTCCAGAAGCAGACCTACCGCAATCGCTGCTATATCGCCACCGACCGGGGAAGGCTGATGCTCAATATCCCGATCCGGCATGTGGGCGGCTCCACAGGCCGGCAGCAGTACCGGGAAGTCCGGATCGAGAATACCTATCCGTGGCAGCGGCAGCATTGGAGAAGCCTCGAGACGGCCTATCGGGCTGCACCCTTCTTCGAATACTTTGAGGCTGACCTGCGGCCGCTTTTTGAAACCTCCTTCTCCTTCCTGCTGGATTTAAACCTGGCAACCATCGACAGGCTGTGTACCCTGTTAAAACTCCCGTTTCCAGAGGCCAGGACCTCTTCTTTTATTGCTGCTCCCGAAGGGATACTGGATGCCCGATGCCTAATTGAAGCCAAAAGGGAAGATCTGTGTGAAGTACCCCAGTACACCCAGGTTTTTCAGGAACGACACGGGTTTTTGACCAACCTGAGCGCGCTCGATCTATTGTTCAACGAAGGGACGGCTGCTGTGGAATACCTCAGATCCATACAACTTCCCTGGGATGCTTAGGGAAGTTCTCCATTACGGAATGCATCTGTTGCTTCCTCTGGTTATAGGTTTTTGGGCGTATCCCGGCCGGCGTTTAAAGGCCGTTTTGATATTGCTTTCCGGCCTGTTGATCGACCTGGACCATTTGCTGGCAGATCCGGTTTTCGACCCTAACCGATGTAGTATCGGGTTTCACCCGCTTCATTCCTACGTGGCAATCGGGGTATACGCTGCACTTCTTATCCCCAGCCGCGCCCGGATTTTTGGCATTGCCCTGCTGATCCATATCCTGGCGGATTCAGCGGACTGCTGGCTCCTCTCCCTTGGGCTTTAAGATGGCCATCACCGGAAGGTGGTCGGAGAGGCGAACCTGAAAATTCTGATGTGAAAGGATTTCAAAGCGATCGTCGGACAGGATGTAATCAATCCTGAAGGGGAACCTGCTGCTAAGGTAGAAGGTAGTCCCCCACCCGCTTCCCTGCTCCCGGAAACTGTCCTGCATATTGCCTTTGAGGATCCGGTAGGTATGCGAAAAGGGGGTGGCATTAAAATCACCACAGATCACCGACGGATAGGGAGATGCTTCCCGGTGTTCCCTTACCAGTTGGGCCTGTTCCCTATGTTTTTTGGCCACGGAATTCAATCGTCGCAGAAAGTCTATCCCATAGTTTCGCCATAAAAACCGACGGGACCCAATGTTGTAGGACTGCAGGTGTACGTTGTAGATTCGCAGGGTATCCTCCTTGTATAGTACGTCCGCATAGATACAATTGTTCCCGGTATCTGGGAATTCTATAAACCCTGTATTTACGATGGGATATTTTGAATAAATCGCCTGGGTGGATTTTCCCATCGAAGCAGGTGTAATAAATCTATAGGGGTAGTGTTCAAACTCCCTCCTCTTTCTGTTGTTGAATTCCTGGAAGGAGATGATCCCGGGATCTTCACTTAGTACAAACGAGCTAATTTTATTCTCGATATCATAGCGCGATACATACCTTCCATCCCCGAATGATCGTGTATTATAGGTCATTATTCGAATACCTTCTTCCGTTTTCATATCCGGCTTTGAACCCCATTTATATATGGAACCAAAAGATACAAAAGCTATGAGGAGGGTCAGTATCGGAAGGAATACGATCCTATTTTTTCGGAAGATCAATAAACCAGTCAAAATTAGATTTCCGATCACCAACCAGGGGACCAAAATACTCAGGGCATCAAGCAGGGGAAAAGGGGAAGTGAAATAGGCCAGGCAGGCCAGCAGCAGGGATCCGGAAACGCCCCAGGTAAGATACACTGCAACTCTTTGGATACTTTTTTTAAAGCTCACGGTTACTCCTCTTCCTTCCCGGCCGTGAACAAAAAATCCTTTTCGGCCTTGGTAAGGCTGTCATACCCTGACTTGCTTATCTTGTCCAGGATTTTGTCGATCTTCCGTTGCCGGGTTTCCTTTTCGTAATCCACCTGCTCCCCATGGGTTTTTTGTTTTTTGTAAACTGTCTTCAGCGGGGCTTTTTTCTTTCTCTCGAACAATTCCCCAAGACGGTCCAGCAATCGTGAAAAACCGGCTCCCATGTCCTTTCCTTCCAGGGATTTGCGGGCATAGAGGTAACCCAGTAGCGCTCCTCCAAGATGAGCTATCCGTCCTCCGGCGTTGTCATTCAAGGGAATAAATGCAAGGTCCAGCAGTACGAAAAAGACCCCAATCTGCCACAACTTCACGTTAAAGAAAATCACCCGAACCTCCTGTCTGGGAATATAGGTACAAATGAAAATCAGCACCGCCATTACTCCGGCCGAAGCCCCTATAAGCGGGGACTGACTGGCATTAAAAGCGGGAAACAGGTTATAGGCGAGCAGGAAGAAGGCCCCTCCGAGCATCACCCCCAAAAAATACACATTGACGAAGCGGCGTGGGCCAAAGTAATTGAAGAAGATCCGTGCCACATAATAAAGCAGCAGCATATTGAAAAAAATATGCATAAAGTCCCCGTGTAAAAAAGAGTAGGTCACAATGGACCAGGGATGTATCAGAAAATCCGAAAATCCCCTGGGCAGTTCAAACCAGCTCTCGAGGTACCAGGGCTGCAACTGTAGCAGGAACGTCAGCAACCTGAGCAGGAGAAACACCGCCACATTGATAACGATTATCTTTTCGGCTATGTTGAGCCGGGCGAACTGGTATTTGAGGTTCGTCTGATTCATTTAAAGATCCCAGCGGTTTTTATTAAACTCATTCTTTTTCCAGTACCACATCATTATAAAACCGAACAACGCCCCGCCAATATGGGCAAAATGGGCAATACCGGCTCCGAAGATAGAGTACCCTGTTACCCCGGAGAACAAATCCAGCAGGATCAATGCGGGGATAAAATACTTCGCCTTGATGGGAACGGGCAAAAATATCAAAAAAAGTTCGCTGTTTGGGAAGAGCATGCCAAAGGCCACCAGGATTCCATAAATAGCTCCGGAAGCGCCGACTGCAGGGATCATAAAGGAGTCGATCATTGACTGAATTGTTGCCATGGGTGCCACTTCCATCCAGGCAGGGCTGTATTTGCCCTGGGTGAGGGCATCCAGGACCTCGGCTTCGGGAATTCCGGCTGCCGTTAGCGCATCCAGCCCCTGTTTTACATGGTAATAATTCACCCCGCTATGGATCAGGGCGGCCCCCAGGCCCGCCGAAAAATAAAAGAAAAGGAATTTCCTGGTACCCCACATCCGTTCCAGGGGTGAGCCGAAGGCCCAGAGGGCATACATGTTGAAAACGATATGCATCAGCCCCCCGTGCATAAACATATGGGAAACTATCTGCCAGATCCCGAAATTGGGGTTCTGCGGGTACCACAGGGAGAACCATTCATAAAAAAGGTCTCCATACAGGGCGGTCGCTATAAAGAACAGCAGGTTTATGATCAGCAAATGCTTTATGCCCTCGGTAAATCTTGCCATTTAGTCTAGTTTTTTCTCGAGTTCCTCCACCGAAAGGGTGGTGTGTATTTTTTTGTTAAACGGACTCCGTTCTGTTTCCTTACAGGCAAAGAGGTCATTGATCAGCGCCTGTCGCGAAACCGGATCCAGGGGCGTTCCCGGCCGTATCGCCAGAGAGCGTGCGAGCAGACGCGCCATCCGGTCCCCTTCAGAAAACCCCGTATCACCTTCCTGGTACTGCCACTGGGCAATCAGACCATCGAGTACGCCCCCTACTTCAGATTCCGGGATCAGCACGGGGAGGGCTATGATCTCCAATAGGGATTTTTTTCGGGCGCCAAAACGGAACCCCATGGCCTGCAAGGAATCAAACATCTCCTCCACCACCTGCATCTCTCCGGGGCTGAATTCATGATTCACCGGGAATAACAGGGTTTGGGAAGCTGGCTCACTCTGTGAAAGGTTTTGCAGGAATTTCTCGTAAAGAACGCGCTGGTGGGCCCGTTGCTGGTCTATGAGAAGCAACCCCGATTTCACCCGCGTAAGGATAAATTTCCGGTCTACCTGTAACGAAAACACCTCATTTATGCCCTTCAAACCGTCCGGTTCAAACAGGGAACCTGAGCGCGTATCCGACTCCACCACCCATTCCGTTTGTTCGCCCACCTCCCCTGTCGGGGCCCCCAGCCCTTCGTACAGGGCCTCCCAACCACCGGGAATGGCTTTTCTAAGCGGTTTCGTCCTCCCTGGGGAACCCGGGTCTGAAAAAGGGTTGAAATCCCTGTCGACGGTAACCTCTGGCATTACTGCCCCCCGATCCTTGTATTCGTAAGGGGTTTCCAGGTTCTGGTCGTGTTCGAAATCAAGTACGGGCCTGATATTAAATTGCCCGAGACTGTGTTTGATGGCGGACCTTAGAATGGCGTAAAGACTCTGCTCATCCTCAAACTTTATCTCCGTTTTGGTGGGATGAATATTGATATCGATAGAATCCTCGGGGACCTGCATGAAAATGAAATAGCCCGGAAGGGTGTCCGGTTTGAGGAGCCCTTCATATGCGTTCATGACTGCATGGTGCAGGTAAGGACTTTTGATAAAGCGGTTGTTGACAAAAAAGAACTGTTCCCCCCGGCTTTTTTTTGCAAATTCCGGCTTGCAGATAAACCCACCGAGCTGCAGCACCTGTGTTTCTTCCTCCAAAGGGACGAGTTTGTTGTTCATTCGGGTGCCAAAGAGATGGACAATACGTCTGCGTAGATTGGAAGCCGCAAGCTGGAAAAGCTCCGAATCGTTGTGGAACAGACTGAAGGAAATATCCGGGTGGGCAAGGGCAACGCGCTGGAATTCCTCGAGCACATGGCGGTACTCCACCTTTGGAGCCCTGAGGAAATTCCTCCGGGCCGGGATATTAAAAAACAGGTTTTTCACGCTCACCGAGGTCCCCTTAGGGCAAACCGCCTCCTCAGGCGGCTCTTTCTTCCCACCGGCCACCTTCAGCCGAATTCCCAGCGAATCTGTATCCCTGCGGGTCACGAGCTCAAGATGGGCGATGGCTGCGATGGAAGCCAGGGCCTCTCCCCTGAAGCCCTTGGTCCGGATATGAAACAGGTCCTCCGCCTTGCGGATTTTAGAGGTGGCATGCCGCTGAATGCTCATGCCTGCATCGGCTGGGCTCATACCGAAGCCGTCGTCGACCACCTGTATGAGGGTCTTGCCCCCTTCCTTCACGATAAGCTGAATTTTACCCGCACCTGCATCAATGGCATTCTCCAGGAGCTCCTTTACGACGGAAGCCGGGCGCTGCACGACTTCCCCGGCAGCTATCTGGTTTGCTACGTGTTCCGGTAAGAGTTGAATGCGGTCTGCCATTAGCCGGGGAAAAATATCGAAAGGTCAAAATCCAGTATGTACAGGACGATCAGAATCAGGATACCCAGAATGATCAGGAAACGAAGCTGCTGGTGTCGGTCGCCTTCCCGCTTCAGATCAGTCATGGCATTCCGGAATCGGGTCTTCAACCCGCCGGGATGGTCCACAGTGGTACGGTACCGGTCCAGTTTGTGTTCAATCTTAAAGGGGTTTCCTTCTCCTTTATCGTCAAAATATCTGGGCTTGTAACCGTATTTTTTGTTTTTGCGAAGCTTTGAAAATCGTCCCATACCGCGTTTCTCAAAATTACTTAAAAACGAAAAGAGAGCCGAAGCCCGGTTCCCAAAAATTGTTAACACGGGGGATTGTTCTCAAAAAGAATACCGCAGGCAGGGCAGTTACAGTGCAGCCATTTTCAAAGCGGCTACAGCCGCCTCTGTACCTTTGTTGCCATGTCGCCCGCCGCTTCGGTCCCTGGCCTGCTCCATGGTGTCATCTGTCAGGACGCAGAAAATGACAGGGACATCTTCCTGCAGGTTCAAATTTTCAATCCCATGAGCGGTGGCACTGCAGACATACTCAAAGTGGGCTGTCTCTCCCCGAATAACACTACCGATGGCGATTACCGCATCAGGGCGCTCTGAGCGGATCATTTTCCGGCATCCATAGGGAAGTTCAAAACTACCGGGCACATCCCAGTGAAGGATGTTTTGTGGAGCTACTCCGCAATCCAGAAGGGCTTCCCGGGCCCCGCGGGAAAGGGCCTCGGTTATTTCACGATTCCATTCTGAAACTACAAGACCAATCCGCATTTGGCTGGCATCAGGCAGGCCGGACTTCTCGTATTCAGATAAGTTCTTGCCTGTGGTTGCCATTACTCAGATGTTTGGGCCATTCCGATAAAGGCATCGACCCCATTGGCCTGGGCTGAATTGGGATATTCCTCCTTGATTCGGTTGAAATACTTCAGTGCTTTATCGGTTTGCCCGAGTTCGAGTGCGGCAATCCCCGCTTTCTGCAGATAGAGGGGGGTTGTAAAAGCATTGGCATCTTCTGAGACTGCCCTTTCATAGTAACCCAGGGCATCGCTTTCCTGACCGAGCTGCATAAATGCATCCCCTATATTCCCGAGGCTGATAGGGCCAAGCATGGCGTCATCCGTTTTAAAGTCCTCGAGGTAGGAAATAGCTTCCTGGTACTGATTGAGGTTCATATAGGAAATTCCGGCGGCATACCTCGCCAGGTTCGCCGCTTTGGTCCCTGAATACTCGTCCACGATATCGAGCAGGCCGTATTTTCCCTCCGCCCCTTCAAGGGCAAGGGTGTAGAGCGAATCTGCCTGGGTTGTATTTTGCTGCGCCTGGCTGAAATACTGAAGGGGGTAAAACAATTCATTGCTGGCACTGGCTTCCCGAGGCTCCTGAATGAACTGCTGGTAACCGAGAAAGGCCAGAACCGCAACAGCAACTACCCCGATCACACCCAGAATATAGGTTTGGTTCCTGGCTACCCACTGTTCTGTTTTTGAAGCACTGCTGTCCAGCGTGCTGAAAACCTCAGCGGTGGTACTGTCCGTCATGTTATCCGTCTCTTCCCCTTTGCCCTTCGGTTTGTACCCGCGCTTTTTATATGTGGCCATATTTTGAATTATTGGTCGCGCAAAAATAATGGATTTATCCAAAACCGAAAGGCAAATTATTCCTTATTTTTCAATAATTTGCACAGCCCTTCCATTAGGAATTCCACCGGAATCATTATGCATTTAAACCGTTTGTCTTTAATCAATTACAAGAATTTTGAAACCCGCGAATTCCGTTTCGACACCAAGATAAATTGCCTGGTCGGACCCAATGGGGTCGGAAAGACCAATGTGCTGGATGCCATCTACCACCTGGCCTTCGGAAAGAGTTATTTCAACCCGATTACCACTCAGAATATCCGGCATGGAGCGGAGTATTTCGTGCTGGAAGGGGCCTTTGAAAAAGAGGGGAGGGAAGAAATGATCGTCTGTAGTTTTAAGAAAGGGGCCAAAAAAGTCCTCAAGCGCAACGGAAAAGTCTACGACCGGATTTCAGAACACATCGGGCAGGTACCTCTGGTGATCATCTCCCCGGCAGACCGGGACCTGATTCTCGAGGGGAGTGAAACCCGACGGAAATTCATGGACGGGGTCATTTCACAGGGAGACAAAGCCTATCTGCAGGATGTGATCAGTTACCACAAACTCGTTTCCCAGCGAAATGCGCTTTTAAAGTATTTTGCGGCCAACCGGACCTTTGATGCCACCAACCTGGAGGTTTACGATGTACAGCTGCACGAACTGGGAAGCCGTATCCACCAGAAGCGAATAGAATTCATGCAGGCCTTCTCCCCTATCTTCAGCGAACAATACAGGGCAATTTCCGGGGGAGATGAAACGGTGATGCTTCGATACAACAGCCAACTTCACAGGAGCCCCCTTTCACAATTGCTTCGGGAACACCTCGAAAAAGATCGGATATTGCAATACACCTCCCAGGGTATCCACAAAGACGACCTGGACATGGAAATAGGGGAACATCCCATTAAGAAATTCGGGAGCCAGGGCCAGCAGAAGTCTTTCCTGATCGCCCTGAAATTTGCCCAGTTCCAGTTTATGAAGGCCCAGCAATCCGGAACCCCCATCCTTTTGCTCGATGACATTTTTGACAAGCTCGATGAAAACCGCGTGGCGCATATCATCAGTCTGGTCAATCAGGACCTCTTCGGTCAGATCTTTATCAGTGATACTCACGCAGACCGTACCGAAAACATCGTTAAGAAAATACATCAGACCTATGCCTTTATCACCCTTTAGACCCGGCCTGGTATTTGGGTCCGTCCTCCTGCTTATCTCCTGTTCCGGAGGGCCTTCCGTGGGAGATCTCCAGTTTCTTGAGGGTTACTGGGAAATACGCCGGGTCGAATTCCCGGACGGGACTGAAAAACAGTACACAGCCAGCGCTACCATAGAATATTTCAGTTGGGACGGCCGGGCCGGTTTTCGAAAAAAGATGCAGCCTACCCTGAAGGGGACCTTTCTGACCTCAGACGATGCCCTGCCCATGGAGGTGGTATGGCGGGATGAAAGGCTTTTCTTATCTTTCAGGGGAGAAGGAGTCCCCTGGGAGGAAGAGGTCCTGAAGTTACAGCAGGACTTGCTGATTACCCGACATGCCAACGGCCTGTGCTATGAGTACTCCCGATATGAACCCCTGCTAACCCCGGAATAACGTGCCCAAGAAAGACAATCAACAATCCCTGAGCGATGCGCTGCGGTCCTTTATCTCCGACCACCCACTGAAGGCCGGTCTGGACCAGGTGCGTGCCGCAGAGGCCTGGGCCGAGGTCATGGGTCCTGGGGTAGCCAACTATACGCGAAAGGTGCGCCTTCAGGGAAGCACCCTGATTGTCTCCCTGGACTCTTCGGTCCTCCGGGAGGAACTGAGCCTGGGAAGTTCAAGGATCAGGGAGATGATGAATGAAGCACTGGGGGGGGAGCTGATTGAAAAAATCAGGCTGCAATAAAAACCCCGGCACAGGGCCGGGGCTATTTTACTTATAAGATCGGAACTCAGGAATAAATTTCCCTGCCTGAAAAATGAAAGGCGCCTTCAATGGCGGCGTTTTCATCGCTGTCAGACCCGTGAATGGCATTTTCCCCAATATCCTTTGCGTACAGTTTCCGGATGGTCCCCTCCGCAGCCTCAGCAGGATTTGTAGCCCCGATGAGTGCGCGGAAATCTTCCACCGCATTCTCCTTCTCCAGGATGGCTGCCACAATCGGGCCCCGGGTCATGAAAGAGACCAGTTCGTCAAAGAAGGGGCGCTCCCTGTGTATTGCGTAGAACTCTTCCGCATCCCTACGACTGAGTTGGGTGTATTTCATTGCGATGATCTTAAAGCCTGCGCCCGTGATTTTCTCAAGGATGGGCCCTATGTACCCATTATCCACGGCATCCGGTTTGATCATCGTTAAGGTTCTGTTTCCTGACATTTCGACAAATTTTCGGCAAAAATACGCTTTCTGGCCTCAACCCACAAGCCTAATATTTTTGGGTGACTTCCTGAAGGACCACATTACCGTCCCCGCGCATCTGAAAGGTCACCTCGCTTTTTTTGAAATCCAGCAGGACCACCCCAAAACTCTCCCTGGCAACAACCTGCCCCAGGCGGTACGGATTGGGTTCCCCACTGAAATTCCGGTAGGCATGTGTCAGCCCGCTTGAAGTAAAATCCACCAGGACAGACTTCAGGGTGTTGGATTCCCTCCTGGAAAATTCAGAGATATGCCGGTCCCCAGACAAAATAAAGACCCCACGGGCCCCGGAATCCCCGATTACGCGCAATAGCCGTTGGACTTCGTGTGGAAAATTCCCCCAGGTCTCAAACCCGTGCTGCCCCGAGAGTACCTGTATGCTGCTGACCAGGACATTAAAATCCGCATCGGATTCACTGAGCTCCCGCTCCAGCCATTCCCACTGGGTTTCTCCAAGGATGGTACCCTCCCCGAAGTCATTCGGGATATACTTTTTTTCCCCACTCGGGTCTTCTTTCAGCGGGGTTCTGAAATACCTCGTATCCAGAACAATCACCTTTACTTTTCCATCCGGGCGGACATAGGAATGGGAAACGTACACCCCTTCCTGATCCCTGCGGGGGCTGTCCTTTGGAACCCCCATGAAGTTGAGGAATTCCCGTTGACTTGCAGCCCTGGCGGTAAACTCTGCGCCCCCGTTTAACCCGTAATCGTGGTCATCCCAGGTCCCAATTACCGGCACTGCTGCCGTGAGGGCCCTGTAGGCGGGAATATTCCTTTGGGCGCCGTACATATCCCTCATTTTTTCCATATCGTCCGTATCGGCATAGATGTTGTCCCCTCCCCAGATCCAGAGATCGGGTTTCAGGGCCAGGATATCATCCCAAAAGAGGTTTTCCACCTCGGTCCTGTTACAGGATCCAAAGGCAATCCGAAAGGTGTTCTCAGCCGGCAGATTTCCGGTACTGGCATCCACCAGGGCCGACTTGCAAGACATTAAGAGGAGCCCTGCACACAGGAAGGAAAGGAATTTTTTCACTTGGAGATTCGTTTATCGTAAAGGTAGGGAATCTGGTGTGGCTTTGATATAAAATGGTATCTTTGCCGGCATGAATTCCGAAGCCCTTCAATCCCTTAAGGACCGCCTGAAGAACAAGTGTCGCATAGTGCTGGTCCCCCATAAAAACCCCGACGGGGATGCCATCGGAGCCTGTCTGGGCCTGTATCATTTCCTGAGGCAATTCGGTCATGAGGTCAGTGTGGTATCCCCCAATGATTTTCCTGGCTTCCTCAAATGGATGCCAGGTTCGGAATCAGTCGAAATATTTGATCGCAGCAAGGCCAAAGCCCTCGACCTTCTCGGCGAGGCCGACCTGATTTTCACCCTGGATTTTAATACCCTGGACCGGAGTGGATCCATGGAAAAGCACCTGGAGGCCTTGCCCGGCACCTTTGTAATGATCGACCACCACCAAAGCCCGGGGACCTATGCCCAGTACACCTACTCGGATACAGGGATGAGTTCCACCTGTGAGATGGTTTACCATTTCATTCAGTCCCTGGGGGAAGCTGATCGCATCGATGCGGCGATTGCGGCCTGCCTGTATGCCGGTATCCTTACCGACACGGGTTCCTTCAAATACGCGGCTACCTCCCCCACAACCATGCGGGTTGCGGCGGAGCTTATGGAACGGGGCGCCCCACATACGCAAATCCACCGCGATATTTTTGATACCAACCGGCCGGAGCGCCTTCAATTGCTCGGATGCGCTCTCCAAAACCTGGTAATCCTGAAACCCTATCGGACGGCCTACATCACCCTGAGTCAGGAGGAACTTGACCTGCACGATTTCCATAAAGGGGATACCGAAGGCTTCGTGAATTACGGCCTTTCCCTCAGGGATGTGGTCCTGGCAGCCATTTTTATCGAAAACCGGGATGAGGGAATCATCAAGATCTCACTGAGGTCCCAGGGGTCCTTTTCCGTGAATGAGATGGCACGGACCCATTTTGAAGGAGGTGGCCACATCAATGCGGCCGGTGGGCGCAGCACGGAAAGCCTCGAAGCAACGGTCAGGCGGTTTGAGTCTGTTTTACCCTCCTATGAAAACCAGTTAGCCGGATGAAAAAGATACTCTCTGTTTTTTGTTTGAGTTTTATTCTCCTGTCCTGCGAAGGACCCAAACCCCGGCGGCCTGTCGAGGTCAAAAGCGGGAGTTTTCTGAAACAGTCCGCAGAACGCAATAAAAAACTTCTTGAAATGGAGGAATCCCTGATGAATGGCCTGGTCGAAAAGGACAGCCTCCATGAGTACCTGAGGAGTGCCAGTGGATTCCGGTATTACTTTGACCAACAGATTCCCGGAGAAGGATACCTCCCCAATACGGACGACCTGGTCACCCTCACCTATGACCTCCGCACCTGGAATGAAGATACCCTGTACAGACAGGATGAGATCGGCACCATCCGCTACAAAGTGGACAAACAGGAGTTGTTCCCGGGATTGAGGTATAGCGTAAAACTCCTGAAAGAAGGGGAAACCGCTACTTTCTTGTATCCTTCCTCCCTGGCCTTCGGATATCACGGGGATGAGGATCGGATCGGCCCGAATGTGCCAATAAAGGCAACCCTTAAGATTTTAGAAATAGAACCACAACCTTAAAATACATCCAAATTCATGAGAAAGCCGTTTTTACTTTGGGTCCTGGCTACTGTTTTGCTGGCCTCCTGCAAATCCAACTACGCCGACCTCGGGGATGGGCTCTATGCCGAGATGAAGACCAGCCAGGGGGACATGATCATCCGACTGGAACAGGAGAAAACCCCTGTTACCGTGGCTAATTTTGTAAGCCTGGCGGAAGGCAACAACCCATTCGTGACAGATTCCTTCAAAGGAAAGCCCTATTACGACGGATTGATCTTCCACCGTGTCATCCCTGATTTCATGATACAGGGAGGTGATCCGACGGGAACCGGGTCGGGAAGTCCTGGGTACCGGTTCAAAGATGAGATAGACCCTTCCCTTACACACTCCGGGAAGGGAATCCTTTCCATGGCAAATTCCGGCCCGAAAACCAATGGCAGCCAGTTTTTCATCACACAGGCCGAAACCCCATGGCTCAATGGCCGCCATACCGTTTTCGGACAGGTGGTGGTTGGGCTCGGTGTGATCGACTCCATAGCCCAGGTACCGACAGGGCCGCAGGACCGTCCTCTGGATTCCGTGGTGATGGAAGAGGTAAAAATCGTACGCAGGGGAAAATCAGCAAAGGATTTTGACGCCGTACAGGTGCTGTCCGACTATTTTGCCGAGGAAGCAGCCCTGGAGGAAAAGATGAGGGAATTCGGTAGGGAATTGGTCCGTCAAAGGGAAACGGCCACAGAGTTGCCCTCGGGTCTCAAGTATATTGTACTTCGGGAAGGGGATGGTCCCAAGCCCTCTCAGGGCCAACGGATATCCGTGCACTATGCCGGATGGCTGGAGGACGGCACTCTTATAGACACCAGCCTCGATTCCATCGCAAAGACTTCAGGGCAGTATGAGAAATTGCTGGCGATGCATAGAGGTGACTTCAGTCCTATCAACATGGCATACAACCCCGACATGAGGCTTATTGCCGGGTTTAAGGAAGCACTGCTGGAAATGAAAGCCGGGGACAAGTGGCGGGTTTTTATTCCCCCTCACCTTGGGTACGGAAGTCAGGGAAGCGGACCAGTCCCTCCGAATTCCAACCTGATCTTTGACCTGGAGATGCTGCCCCTTTCAGATTAAGGTGCTTAGAGCTCAGGGATGTGGGCCAGCACATCCCGAAGCAGTTCCCAGAACTTTTGAACAGAAGGGATGGAAACCCGCTCGTCCGGGGAATGCGCTCCCAGGATGGTGGGTCCGAAGCTGATCATGTCCATATGCGGGTAGTGGTTTTTTAGGATGCCACATTCCAGCCCCCCGTGACCTGCAATTACCCTTGGGCTCTCCCCAAACAGGGCCTTATACCGATCCTGAAGCAATGTCAATATCTCAGAATCACGATCTGGAAGCCACCCGGGGTAATCCCCGCTGGTGGTCACCTGGTACCCCGCCAGAGAGCAGGTGGCTGTCAGTTTTCTGACCAGGTCCGCCTTGGCGGATTCCCGGGAGGAGCGGGTAAGACAACCCACGTGAATCCCTCCTTCCCCTACCTCTACCTGAGCGATGTTGTTGGAAGTTTCCACCAAATCCGGAAACTCCGAACTCATGGCGAAAACCCCGTTGTGAAGGCTGTAGATGCAGTGGAGTAAATTCCCGGTATCTTCAGGATTCATGGCTGCCTCAGGGCAGGAATGACCCTCCATCTCAAGGCTCAGTCCGGGTTCTTTTTGACCGTATTCTTCCAGGATGGCTTTCTTTTCCCGGTCAAAGGCTTCTTTGAGCGCCAGTGCAGTGTCAGGAGTTGTCGCCAGGATGGCATGCGCTTCCCTGGGAATCGCATTGCGAAGGTTGCCTCCCCGGAATTCCGAAAGGTCAAAAGGGGCAGCTTCCCTGCAAGCCAGCAGCAGTCTGGCAAGGAGTACATTCGCATTTCCCAGCCCCTTGTGAATATCCATGCCGCTGTGCCCTCCCTGAAGTCCTTTGACCGTCAGGTGCAAGGCAACGTTGTTTTCGGGAATGCTTTGGGGTTTATAGGTTCCCCTGGCCGATACATCAACGCCCCCGGCGCAACCCACATCGAGCTCATCGTCTTCTTCGGTATCCAGATTGAGGAGGACACTCCCCTCAAGCCAATTCGGATCCAGGCCCTTTGCCCCCGTCATACCCGTTTCTTCATCGATGGTGAAGAGGGCTTCCAGGGGAGGATGCGCAATCTCCCGGGAAGCCAGGATGCCCATAATGGCAGCTACCCCAAGGCCATTGTCCGCCCCGAGGGTAGTTCCCCGGGCCTTTACCCAGTCCCCGTCCCGGTACATGCGGATCCCTTCGGCTTCAAAATTGAAGTCTGTATCCCTGTTTTTCTGGTGTACCATATCCAGGTGCGCCTGAAGGACGACCTTCTTCCGGTTTTCCATTCCGGGGCTTGCCGGCTTGCGGATCAATACATTTCCGACGGGATCCTGAAGGGTTTCCAGTCCGAGGGACTTTCCGAATTCCTCCATAAATGCGATCACCCGTTCCTCTTTTTTGGAAGGCCTGGGCACGGCGTTGAGCTGGGAGAAGTACTTCCAGATGGCACTGGGCTGCAGTGCTGCAATGGTTTCGGTCATAAAACGGGTTTTGACTTCAAAAATAACCATTCAGCAGAAGGTGGGTATGATAATTGGCTATTTTTGCTCCATGGTCCCAAGGCTGAAGAACGCAATCGCCGCCTCTTTGTTCCTGCAGCTGCTTGCCGTATCCTGGCTGGCAGGGCATCCGGAATGGGTGGAAACCTATTACAGCCGGGGCATCTATCCCCACCTGGCCGGGTTTTTCCGCCACCTTTACGGTTGGATCCCATTTTCGGTCGGGGACCTCTGTTATTTTACACTTTCGGTGCTGGGCCTTGGCTACCTGATCCGAAAAAGGCATCGAATCAGGAATCACCCCTGGAGCTTTCTAAGGGATGTGATCTTTGCGTTATCGATAGTGCATTTCAGCTTTTACCTTCTCTGGGGTATGAACTATTTCCGCCAGCCCCTTTCCAGATCCCTTGGCATGGGGGATTCCTATACCACAGAAGAACTCATTGAGCTGACCAGCCTCCTGGCCGCCCGTACCAACTCCCTGCAGGAATCTCTGGAAGGGGACTCCCTGCAGGCGGTACAGATTCCCTACGGCCGGAAAGAGATCCGCAGTAAAACCATAGCGGCCTATGGGGACCTTTCCCGGGATTTTCCAGAGTTTCAATACCCAACGGCCAGCCTGAAACCATCCCTTTTCAGCACCTTGCTCTCCTATATGGGGTATGGGGGCTATCTGAATCCCTTTACGGGGGAAGCCCAGGTGAACAATCGGCTGCCTCTGTTCCGCTATCCTGTGGTCTGCGGTCATGAAATCGGCCACCAGCTGGGGTATTCGGCCGAAAATGAAACCAATTTCATCGGCTATCTGGTCATGCTCCGCCAACAGGACCCGTATTTCAGATACGCCGCCTATTCCTACGGCCTTAGTTACTGCCTTTCTGAGGTCAACCGCAGGGACAAGGAAGCTTTTAAAGACCTCAGGGATCGGCTAAACCCGGGTGTTCGGGCAAACTTCAGGGAATTGCAGGAATTCTGGAAGGCCTTCCAAAACCCAATGGAGCCTGTCTTCAAGTCCATTTTCAACAGCTACCTGCAGGCCAACCGGCAGAAGGACGGGATCCGTTCCTACAACCGGGTGGTTTCCCTCATGGTTTCCTACCATCGGGAACATCCGGAGTTCTGAGGGCGCTTCCTGCCAGATCTGCAGGTTATAAAGAAACGTTAAAAAGGAGGAGGGCCGGGACCTATGCCTTTGAAATATCCTATTTTTAAAACGACTAATTCAAAATTCTAGCTAACCATGAAATGGAAAATTGCGCTCCTGGCCTTTCTGGGCCTGGGATATGTTGGCATTGCCCAAAAATACTTCCCTAAGAATGACGGGGTCAAGGCAACCAACAACAACTACACCGCCCTTACCAATGCCCGAATTTACATTAGCCCGGGTCAGGTTATCGACAAAGGGACCCTTGTGATTCACGATGGAAAAATCGTCTCCGTAGGCAAAAGGGTGGAGATCCCCTCCAACAGCATTGTGATGGACCTCTCCGGAAAATCAGTTTATCCCTCCTTTATCGATGTGTTTTCCTCCTTTGGGGTGGAACAACCCAAACGAAGCCCGGGAGGGGGACGATCCGCCGAATACGGTCCGAGCCGGGAAGGATATTACTGGAACGATCATATCAGGCCGGAGCAGGATGCCTTTTCCGCCTATAAATACGATGACGGGAAAGCAGGGGACCTGAGAGAACTCGGATTTGGG